>CAKKRD010000026.1:0-18760 GCA_919902515.1 Nitrosomonadaceae bacterium
TGGGAAACTGCCCGAGCCAAAATTTACCCACACATTTTACTGACGAACCATAAATAAAGACCCGCTGTGGTTTTCTGTAGGCTCAGCGCAACACTTCCACGCCGAATTCTTCCAGCAGCCGCGCTGTTTCGAATAGCGGCAGTCCCATTACGCCGCTGTAACTGCCGGAAATCTTCGCTATGAAAACCGCCGCTACCCCTTGAATTGCGTAGGCGCCTGCTTTGTCATGTGCCTCGTTAACGGCGATGTACGTACGGATTTCGCGCTTGCTGATATCACGAAACTGCACCGAGGTGTTGGAGAGGTGTACTCGTACTCTATCCAGTTCAATCATTGCTACCGCGGTCAGCACCTCATGAGTCTGGCCGGAAAGTGCGGCCAACATTTCTTCTGCATGTGCAGAGTTCTCGGGTTTGCCAAAAATCTGTCCTTTCAACGATACGACTGTGTCTGCTGCAAGTACCGGCAGGAGCGGAACTCTGCGTTGTATTAGCTGTATCCATCCTGCTTCAGCTTTTGCCTTGGCGATACGGCAGGCGTAGTCTGTCGGCGATTCATCTGGCAGCGGCGTTTCATCTATATCCACTCCGCGGGGTGGAGTTTCGCGCAGCAACAGCAATTCGAAATTTACCCCAATCTGTTTTAGCAACTCTCGTCGGCGAAGACTGCGGGATGCCAGGTATACGCGGTTCTTTAGTTGGACCATGATGCGAGTATCCCCTCTATACGTTCATCACGCAAATTTCATAAAACACTCATGTTGAAACTCTGAACTTGTCGAGCACTCATGTGCAGAATATTTAGAGATCTACATTCACGTGACGGGATGCTCATCTCACACGCCTGACAGTTTGGTCACAGTCATTTCCGATGGTAGGGGTGTTGTTTGATGAGTGACACCGCACGGTACAATTGTTCTGCCAGCAGTACTCGTGCTAAGCCGTGCGGCAGTGTCAGAGCGGACAACGCCAATATTTCATCCGCTGAATTCTTGATGTTGGTGTCAAGCCCATCCGCGCCACCGATGATGAACGCGGTATCCCCGCCATTTCTCATCCATCCGCTGATGGACTCAGCCAGTTTGACCGTAGTCCACTGCCGGCCTCTTTCATCCATTGCCACTGTACGGCATCTTGGGGGTAGTGCCGCCAGAATACGTACACCCTCAGCAGTCAGCAGCTGTTCTACTTTTTTGCCTCCACCACGTTTTTCCGGCTTGATTTCCAGTAACTCAATGCTTGCTTCATGTGGCATGCGCTTGGCGTATTCGACAAAACCGGTTTCTACCCACCCCGGCATTTTGTTGCCGACCGCCAAGATGAGGAATTTCATGGTTAAGATTACTTAGGCTGCTTGGATCTGGTTCTTTTGGCGGCGGCAGCCGGTTTAAGCGGGGCTTTGCGTGGTCTAGTAGCGGCCTTGGTCTTGCTTGCGCTGACAGTAATCTTTTTCACCTTTGCCGCTACTGCTCCCGCCCATAATTCTTCCAGATTATAATGGATACGCACATTGGTTTGCATGATGTGTACCAGCACATCACCCAGATCCACCAGTACCCACTCGCCGGTCTCCCCACCTTCTATGCCGTATACCGCACCACCGCCGGCTCTGACCTTTTCCTGCACGTTGTTTGCCAATGCCCTGGTCTGACGGGTGGAATCCGCGCTGGCAATAATCATGCGATCAAACAAAGTAGTGACGCCAGTCACTTCCAGCACCGTGATATCGTGTGCTTTGATTTCTTCCAGTGCAGTAATAACTATGTTTACCAGCTTATCAAGTTTCATTCTTCTCCTGAATACAAGTGATTCGTTTCAATATAATCGAGAACTGCGTCGGGAAGCAAATAGCGAACGCTACTCCTTGTGGTGATGCCCGCGCGAATGGCGGTTGCGGAAATGTCCAGCAAGGTTGTCGGCGCGACAAAAATCAACCCGTTGGACGCACATTCGAGACTACCTGCGCTGGATACCCAGCGTTGTGTGCATTCTTCTCTTAATTCCTGTGGCAAGACGTCATGATTCGTTGCCAGCGCATGACCAGGACGGGCAGCAATGATGATATGGCATAGCCTGAACAGTTCACGCCAGCTATGCCATTCAGCAAGTTTCATGAAAGCGTCTGCGCCCATGACGAAGCATAAAGTGATGTTTTCTCCCATTTCCTGCCGGAGTTCGCGCAGCGACTCTACGCTATAACTTATTCCAGGACGACGAGTCTCGCGTTCGTCCAGAACAAATCTGGGGTTGTTCTGGATTGCTGTGTGTATCATCGCTGCACGGTGTTGCGGCGATGCGATGGGAGCGTAGCGCAAACGCGGTATCCCGGCAGGGGTAAAGCGCATCTCGCGCAGGCCGATCGTCTCGACGACTTCCTCAGCTATGCGCAAGTGACCGTAATGGATGGGATCGAAGGTGCCGCCGAAAATACCGATGAAAGAAGCCTTGGACTTAGACATCGTCTATTGGAATACGGGAGTGCGCCGACACGCAGAAAATTTCCGACAATCTTCCCGTTTTCGCATCGTTGTGATGAGATCTGTTTCTCACAACAACACCCGATGTGTATCGGCCAACACCGCGGCCAGGTATGTGGTGAAGCGTGCAGCGGATGCGCCGTCGATCACACGGTGATCATAGGATAAAGATAACGGCAGCATCAGACGTGGGATAAATTGACCATCGCGATAAACCGGTTTCATGCTGGCGCGGGAAATGCCCAGAATGGCAACTTCCGGTGCGTTAATGATGGGGGTAAAGGCCGTGCCGCCGATACCACCCAGGCTGGAAATGGTGAAGCTGGCACCCTGCATTTCGGCAGGTTTCAGTCTGCCTTCGCGGGCGAGGGCAGAGAGATGGCCCAATTCCCCGGCAATGGCAACCACGCCTTTCTGGTCCACGTCACGGATTACCGGCACCATCAGGCCATGAGGCGTATCTGCAGCAAAGCCAAGGTGGTAGTAGTTCTTGATCACCAGATTCATTTCATCGCTGCTGCTGTCGAGCGAAGCGTTGAATTCCGGGAATTTTTTCAGTGCTGCAATTGCTGCCTGCATCAGGAAGGCCAGCAGCGTGATCTTGACCCCGTCTTTTTTCGCGGTTTCATTGGACTGCTTGCGCAGGGCTTCCAGGTCGGTGATGTCGGCCTCATCGAACTGGGTGACATGCGGGATCATCACCCAGTTGCGGTGCAAGTTCGCACCCGCCATTTTCTGGATACGCGACAATGGCTTCAATTCCACCGGACCGAATTTGGCGAAATTCACTTGCGGCCATGGCAGCAGATTGAGCTCCATGCCGCTGCCACGCGGCTTTGCTAATTCAGTCTTGACATAAGACCGGACATCTTCCTTGAGTATGCGTTGTTTTGGCCCGCTGCTTTTGACTAAGCCAAGATTCACACCCAATTCACGCGCGAAGCGCCGCACTGAGGGGCCGGCATGCGCCTTAGCGAAAGCAGCTTCATCCATCAGCGCGGGGATGGTAGGTGGGGGTTGGCGAGTCGACTGCGGAATGCGGATCGAGGTTGACTCGGGAGCAGTCACCACAGGAGTGGTAGCAGGTGTGCTGGGAGTTACGGCCGTATCACTTGCGGCGGAGACTTCCATTGCCAGAATGAGTGAGTCCTCGGAAACCTTGTCGCCCACCTTGACCCTCACTTCTTTGATTACCCCATCAAAAGGAGAAGGCACTTCTATCGTTGCCTTGTCCGATTCCAGGGAAATCAGCGGGTCTTCCATCTTGACCGTGTCGCCGGGTTTCACCAGCACTTCGATCACGGGGACATCTTTGAAGTCGCCGATGTCGGGGACCAATACCTGTTTAGTCTCTGCCACGCTTTTTCCTTCACTCATGTTCAACGCAGGGGTAGTGCGGCGCACAACTCGCCGGTTTCACAGCTTGCGCTACGGGTGAGTTACAGCTCACAGTCCGCACTCCCTGCCCTTTATACCTTCACCGGATTCGGTTTGTCCGGGTCGATGCCGAACTTTTTGATTGCCTGCGCTACTTTTTCCACTGATATTCTGCCTTCTTCAGCGAGTGCTTGGAGTGTGGCGACAGTGACATAATGGCGATCCACCTCGAAGAATTGACGCAGTTTTTCGCGTGTGTCGGAACGCCCAAAACCATCTGTGCCCAATACCTTGTAGCGCCCCGGTACAAATTCGCGTATCTGGTCGGCAAATATTTTCATATAGTCGGTTGCTGCCACCACAGGTCCTGCGCAGTCTTTGAGGCAGGTTGCCACATAGGATAATCTTGCCGGTTCGGCGGGGTGCAGCATGTTCCAGCGTGTCACGTCTAGTGCCTCACGCCGCAATTCATTAAAGCTAGTGACGCTCCAAATATCAGCGGCAACACCAAATTCTTGCTCCAGTATTTCCGCTGCCGCGATCACTTCGCGCAGGATGGTGCCGGAACCGAGCAGTTGTACTCGCAGCGCCGAACTTCCTGCGCTTGCCTTGTTACCTTCGCGGAATAGATACATGCCCTGCAATATGCCTTGCTCCGCATTTTTGGGCATTTCTGGCTGCGGGTAATTTTCGTTCATTACGGTGATGTAATAATATACATCTTCCTGTTCCTGACACATGCGACGCAGGCCATCCTGGATAATGACCGCAAGCTCGTAAGCGAACGTAGGATCGTAGGATATGCAGTTGGGAATAGTAGAGGCCGCCAAGTGGCTGTGGCCGTCTTCATGCTGCAAACCCTCGCCGTTTAGAGTGGTGCGTCCAGCGGTGCCACCCAGTAGAAAGCCGCGGCAACGCATGTCACCTGCCGCCCAAGCGAGATCACCGATACGCTGGAACCCGAACATGGAGTAGAAAATAAAGAAGGGGATCATTTGCACACCGTGGGTGCTATAAGCAGTTGCCGCCGCCATCCATGATGACATTGCCCCTGCTTCGTTGATGCCTTCCTGCAGGATCTGGCCGTTCTTGTCCTCCTTGTAGTACATCAACTGATCGGCATCCTGCGGCGTGTAAAGCTGTCCTACTGAAGACCAGATGCCAAGCTGCCGGAACATTCCTTCCATGCCGAAAGTGCGTGACTCGTCTGCAACAATCGGCACCACACGCTTCCCAATGTTCTTGTCTTTTACCAGAATGTTGAGTATGCGCACGAATGCCATGGTAGTGGAAGATTCGCGCCCTTCACCGCCGGCCTTGAGCAACGCTTCAAACGTTGACAGTGGGGGGATTTGCAGCGACTCTGCCTTGCGCTGACGGCGGTGGAGGAAGCCCCCCAGCGCCTTGCGCTGTGCCCGCATGTAAGTGAGTTCGGGCGAATCTTGATCGAACATGAGATACGGTATTTCATCGATCTTGTCATCCGCAACCGGCAAGCCAAAGCGGTCGCGGAATGCCTTCAGCGAAGTGGTTCCCATTTTTTTCTGCTGATGCGTGATGTTCTGCGCCTCACCTGCTTCGCCCATACCGTAGCCTTTAATGGTTTTGGCAAGTATCACGGTGGGTTGTCCCGTATGTTTTGCCGCCGCGGCGTAGGCAGCATAGACTTTATGCGGATCATGACCGCCACGATTCAGACGCCAGATGTCGTCGTCAGACATACTGGCGACCATTTCCAGCAATTCCGGATATTTGCCGAAAAAGTGCTTGCGTACATAAGCGCCGTCTCTGGACTTGAAGGTCTGGTATTCACCGTCAACACATTCCATCATGCGCTGCTGCAGCAAGCCTTTGGTATCCCGGGCCAGCAAGGAATCCCAGTAGGAGCCCCAGATTACCTTGACGACATTCCAGCCAGCACCGCGAAAATCACCTTCCAGTTCCTGGATGATCTTGCCGTTACCGCGCACCGGCCCGTCGAGACGCTGAAGATTACAGTTGACGACAAAGATCAGATTATCCAGATTTTCACGTGAGGCCAGCGAAATCGCACCCAGCGATTCCGGTTCATCCATTTCACCATCACCCATGAAGGCCCAGACCTTACGTCCCTGGGTCTTGATCAAGCCGCGGCTGTCCAGATATTTCATGAAGCGTGCTTGGTAGATCGCCATTAACGGACCTAATCCCATCGATACCGTCGGGAATTGCCAGAAGTCGGGCATTAACCACGGATGCGGATAGGAGGACAAGCCTTTGCCCCCCACTTCCTGGCGAAAGTTATCGAGCTGTTCCTGCGTCAGTTCTCCTAACAGGAAAGCATAAGCGTAAAGGCCGGGCGAGGAGTGCCCTTGTGCGAATACCAGATCGCCACCGTGATTCGGGCTGGCAGCGTGCCAGAAATGGTTATAGCCGACATCGTAGAGGGTCGCAGCAGACGCAAAGCTGGCAATATGACCGCCGACATTGGTATTTTTATTGGCGCGCAACACCATTGCCATGGAGTTCCAGCGCACGTAAGAGCGGATACGGTGCTCCAGTCCATAATTGCCGGGTGAGCGCTCTTCCTTGCCGGGTGGTATGGTATTGATGTAGGCGGTAGTGGCGCTATAAGGGAGATAGGCTCCGGAGCGACGGGCTTTTTCCACCAGTCTTTCCAGCAGGTAATGTGCCCGCTCCGTCCCCTCGTGCATCAGCACGGATTCCAGTGCCTCCAGCCATTCCTGTGTTTCCTGCGGGTCGATGTCGGGTAGGGGTTCCATGTTTTGTCTCGAAATTGTTTACCCAGGTTAGTCTGCGGCTAAACCCTTGCTTGAGCACGCTCTGCAGCCGCGATGGTATTGCACAGCAGCATGGTGATGGTCATCGGCCCCACTCCGCCCGGTACCGGCGTGAGGTAGCCCGCTTTCTCCTTGACCGATTCGAAATCCACGTCGCCCGTGAGCTTGCCGTCAGGCATGCGGTTAATGCCTACGTCTATCACGGTTGCACCGGGTTTCACCATGTCGGCAGTAATCATGTGCGGTTTACCGGTAGCCACCACCAGGATATCGGCGCGGCGTGTGTATTCGGCCAGATTATGCGTCTTCGATGTACAGATGGTAATGGTGGCTCCCTTTTCCAGCAGCATCAGCGCCATCGGCTTGCCGACGATATTGCTGCGCCCTACCACTACCGCATGCCGCCCTTCGATCGCGATATTGCTCTTTTCCAGTATTTTCATCACGCCAAAGGGCGTGCAAGGCGGGAATACGCTGTTGCCGGTGACCAGCGCGCCAACATTGTAGAGATGAAAACCGTCCACGTCTTTTTCCACTGCGATGGATGCAATTACCTTGCGGCTTTCGAAATGATTCGGCAACGGCAACTGCACCAGAATACCGTGGATTCTGGGGGCATTATTCAATTCCTGGATGCGCTGTATCACTTCATCCTGGCTCGCACTTTCCGGGAAGTCGTGAATTTCAGAATAAATGCCGGCCTCATCGCAAGCCTTGGCTTTGTTACGCACATAGATGCTGGAAGCCGGATTGCTGCCGACAATGATTACTGCCAGTCCTGGTTGTGTGCCTTGTTCTATCAGGCGTTCTGCGCGGACCTTCCATTCTGCGCGTACTTCCCTGGCAATCGCATTGCCATCCATGATTTTGGCGCTCATTATTTGTTCGAATCGGCCATATCGTTGCGTGTTTATGCGGGTAACCCGTCTCTCCGGTGTTGCCCGTGGCTACGGCGGAGCTGGCGGATGGGCTTTTTTAATCTTCTTCCGATAAATCAGTATTCCAATCAAGAACGTCGGGATGACGACCAGCGCAGCCGCAACGACTCCCACTGTCAGTATTGCAATCCCACTGCTGTCCGGCATGAAGAGCGTAACAAACCAGATTGCGACAAAAGCTGCCGCCCCACCACCGATAAACATGATTTTTTTGCCGCGGTCATAGAGCCGCCAGAGCGCACCGGAAACTCGCGCCTCATCGAGATATTCATCAAAGACCGTGGTCAGACCGGCATCACCGGGCACGGCCTGGTAACCAACAGCTATGGCGAGCGTATCGCTGCCGTCTTCTAGACGGGACATGCTGCGCAGGAATGCAATCCGTCGATCAGTCTCCTTCTTTTTCATGCCGTCGCCGGTCAGCATTGAGTGTAGTGCCGCAAAAGCGTGGTCACGAGCATCCATTGCCGAGTCCAGCCCCTCTCCATGGCGCCACATAACACCCACCAGGTAGAGCTGGATCGTCATCTGCCTGAACTGAGGTGCGAAATCGTATCCCTTGTCTTTAATCAGCAGGAGTTGAGAAGCCAATATCTCCCGGCCATGTTGAGCACAGGTATCGAGCATCGATGTTTCCGGGTCTATTTTCGTGTCATTCATTGCTGTAATTATGGGCCATATCCGGCCTGACTTTGAATTTATGAAAGAACCCATTATATACTGGCACACGACTTGTTGAAGAAGGATGAATCATTCTGACTTTGGTAGATGATGGCTGCACCGCTGCCACGGTGAAACAATTGCCGCGGCAAAAACAGGATCGAGAAAATGGATTTTCCAGACCATGTAAAAATAGTTGAAGTTGGCCCGCGTGATGGTTTACAGAATGAGGCCATCAATGTGCCTACTGCAGTCAAGATAGAACTGATTGAGCGGCTGGCGCAGGCAGGGCTATCCGTGGTGGAAGCCACCGCATTTGTGTCGCCCAAGTGGGTGCCGCAAATGGCGGATCATGTAGAGGTCATGACGGGCATACACAAGAAGCCCGGCGTAAGCTATACCGTGCTGGTTCCCAACATGAAAGGTTTCGCTGCGGCATTGGCCGCCGGGGTCAGGGAAATCGCAGTGTTTTCCAGCGCCAGCGAAACGTTTTCCAGCAAAAACACCAACTGCTCCATCACCGAGGGGCTGGCACGTTTTGACGCAGTATGTGTGGCAGCGCAGACAAATGGTGTGCGTGTGCGCGGCTATATTTCCTGTGTCCTTGATTGTCCGTACGAAGGCGAAGTACAACCGGGCAGAGTGGCGGACATCGCGGCAGAATTGCTGAATATGGGCTGCTACGAAGTTTCGCTGGGAGACACTATCGGCATGGGCACGCCGGGAAGAACCAGAAATCTGATCGAAGTAGTGGCGAAAAAAGTGCCGCTGGAAAATCTCGCCGGACATTTCCACGATACCTACGGTCAGGCGCTGGCCAACGCTTATGCCGCACTGGAATGCGGCATAAGCGTGCTCGATTCCTCGGTAGCGGGTCTGGGTGGCTGTCCTTATGCGCCCGGCGCATCCGGCAATGTGGCGAGTGAAGACCTGCTCTATATGTTGAACGGCCTGGGTATCGAGACCGGCGTGGACATGGATAAACTGATTGCTGCCGGTAATTTCATTTGCGGCTTCCTGGAGCGGCCGTCTGGATCAAAAGTGGCGCGGGCGGTTATGGCGAAACGCGTTTGACCCGGGTTGGGACACAGTCGATAGCTGCCATGGCGTATTGTCATTGGTGGGAAATGGATTAATCCCGGCATTTACTAATAGTAAACACCGGCATTAACCCCAATAACACAGGGAGCGACAAGTGAGTGTGCCGTACCATGGTGGCTTCCTATTACTGCTTGGGCACTATGCGCTGTCTTCCCGGCAGCAACTTGTGCTATGCTTTTCCGGTGGGGGTCATCCACACAAATGGTAGATCTTCAACCCGCCATGGCAGGTGTTTCCCAACTTGCGAGAGGCTCGGTAATGCATCAGAATAGAATTGCAAGAGGAACTCGATTTGTGAGTTTCTTGCAATAAACAGGCACCGGGTTTTCCGGTGGACTGTGACGTAATATTCTTTCACACAAAGAGGAGAACATCATGTCTCGCAAAAAATCCATCATTTCTATTGCTGTTGGTTCCGCTTTTGCCGCCACCCTCGGGGCTGCACCCATTGCTTCTGCCGCTGACAACCCTTTCGCCATCCAATCCCTGGATAGGGGTTACATGCTAGCCCAAGGATATGGGGAAATGAAAGCCGGGGAAGGTAAATGCGGTGGAATGAAAGCTGGTGAGGGTAAATGTGGTGCAAAAGCCAGTGAGGGCATGTGTGGCGTGACCATGGCGGATATTAACAAGGATGGCAAGGTCAGCAAGGAAGAATGGACCAAGCATCACGACGCCATGTTTGAGCATATGGACGCCAACAAGGACGGCTCTATCGATAAAGCTGAACTAGGAAAAGGCGAAATAGCCAAGAAGAAAAAATGAAAGACGGCAAGTGCGGGTCATGGTGAGGGTAAGCGCGGCGACATGAACAGATAGCCGCCCGGAAGATGTCATGAATCCCCTACACTTTGCTGGCGCGGGGCTGGGATTTCGGCGCGAATTGATTCCTGCGCTAAAAACCCACGTCCCCGATGCCATTGATTTCTTCGAAGTCGCGCCAGAAAATTGGATTGATCTCGGCGGCCTGCCGGGGCGTGATTTGCGCAGCTTTACCGAGCGCTATCCCTTTGTCTGTCACGGCCTGTCGCTTTCGATTGGTAGTCCGGCGCCCCTGGATGAGGTGTTGCTGCACAAAATCAGGCAGTTCCTCGATCAGCATCAAATCCCGCTGTACACGGAGCACCTCTCGTACTGTTCTGACGACGGCCACCTGTACGATCTGCTTCCCATACCCTTTACCGAGGAAGCAGTGAAGTACGTCGCCGCACGCATTCGCCGCACCCAGGATATTCTGCAGCGCCGCATTGCCATGGAGAACGCTTCGTTCTATTTGCATGCACCCATTACGGAAATGAGTGAAATTGACTTTATCCGCGCTGTGTTAACCGAAGCGGATTGCGATCTGCATCTTGATGTGAATAACGTATATGTCAACAGTATCAACCATGCCTATGACCCGATGGAATTTATTCGCGCCATGCCGACCGAACGCATTGTCTACCTGCATATGGCCGGACATTACAAGGAAGCGGAGGACTTGATTATCGATACCCACGATGCGGACGTGATTGACCCGGTGTGGTCGCTGCTGGATGAAACCTACCGCATTCATGGCGTGACACCGACGCTGCTGGAACGCGACTTTAATATTCCGTCCCTCAATGAGCTGATGTGCGAGGTTGAACGTATTGCCCTGATTCAGACCAGACATACTCATGCAAGCCATGCCTACACCCCTTGAGTTTCAGCGTTTTCAATACGCCTTCACCGCGCATATCCGCGACCCGAAGGTGAACCCCCGTCCGCACGGTATTGAAGCGCGGCGCATGCAGATATACAACGAGCTGGTTTACAATAACGTCGAGAGTTTTCTTTTGATCTGCTTTCCCGTACTGAGGAAAGTGCTGGGGATACGTCGCTGGACGCAGTTGGTACGCGCCTTCCTTGCCGCGCATCGCAGCCACTCGCCCTTTTTCCGCCAGATACCCGATGAATTCATCCGCTTCCTGCAGACCGAATGGACAGCGTCTGCGCATTATCCCGCATATGTGCTGGAACTTGCACACTATGAATGGATAGAGTTAGTGCTATCCATTTCGACCCGTATTCCGGACTGGGATCAGATCGACCCCGAGGGCGATTTGCTCGAGCAGCGCCCGATTTTGAACCCGGTACTTGCTAGCCTGCATTATCACTGGCCCGTACAGCGCATCAGTCCGCGTGTCCGGATTGCACCGGCAGAGACGTATTTACTGGTATTCCGGGATGCGGATGATCAGATTCAATTCATGGAAATCAATGCTTTCACCGCACGTTTGCTGAATTTGCTTGAAACCGCCGAGCCCACCGGTCGGCGCGCGCTTGAGATCGTCGCTACAGAAAGTCGCCATCCTGTGCCCGAAGCCGTGATTCATGGCGGGCTGGCGGTCATGCGGGATTTGCATGCACGCGGCGCATTGCTGGGAGTTTCGCGTTAGCGATCGTGATATTTGTCGGCTTCACTGCAATAACTTCGATCTGAGTTTTCTTGCGTGTGCTCCGGGGCATGCGCCCAGGCAATGCAGCGGTGCTGGCGACTGCCAGCAGAAGTATTGGCGAGAGTGACACAGCGCATCCACACTTACCCGGAAAAAATACTTTCCCCGGCTTATCCCCAGACTTCCTTATTTTCTTTTGTGACCAGTTGTGCCGTCATGTCTTCTATTGAGAAATATTTGCAAAAAACACTTGCATTATTTTTTCAATTGCACAAAACTACGCTTCCATGTGTTCATACTATGACTAGCTGAATATGATTTAACTGACTACTAGATATAGTAGTCAAGTGATATACCGATATCTGGCCTGATATGACAAGAAGGGAAGGGTTTTTCGTTTAGAGTAGCAATAGAGATAGATAAGGAGAGTTCGACATGCAGCTTGCAACAGACAACACCAATCCAGCGCCAGCGCCCAGTTACGATCTTTCTCCAGCCACCATCTCCCAAGATTCACGCTATTCCCAGTACAAAATAATTCGCCGCAATGGTTCGGTGGCCTCTTTCGAGCCGAGCAAAATTTCCATTGCCATGACCAAGGCGTTTATCGCTGTAAATGGCGGTCAGGGTGCGGTTTCCACCAGGGTGCGCGAAGTGGTGGGGCGTTTGACCAATGATGTAGTAAGTGCGCTGATACGCCACCAGCCAGAAGGTGGAACTTTCCATATTGAGGATATTCAGGATCAGGTGGAACTTGCGCTGATGCGCTCCGGCGAGCACGACGTCGCGCGTTCCTATGTACTTTATCGTGAAGAGAGGACGCGGGAGCGAGCGAAACAGAAGGCGGAAGTTGCGGCGGAAGCGCCAGTCAGCATTCTGCATGTGTTGGAAAATGGGCACAGAACCCCGCTTGACACGGCACGACTGCTGGCGTTGATCGAGTCTTCCTGTGCGGGTTTGGGCGAAACGGTGAATGGCACGCTGATACTCAAGGCCACATTGAAAGACCTGTACGACGGGGTGCCGGTGGAAGAGGTGAGAAAATCGGTCATTCTTTCGGCGCGCGCACTGATCGAAAAAGAGCCTGCCTACAGCTATGTGACCGCGCGACTATTGCTGCATACCATCCGGTTCGAGGTGCTGGGCGAAGAAGTCATACAACAAGAGATGGTGTCACGCTACGCTGATTACTTCCCTGACTTCATCAAGCGCGGTATCGACGCTGAACTGCTGGACGGACGGATGGCGCAGTTCGATCTGCCCCGTTTGGCGAAAATACTGGATGCTACCCGCGATCTAAAATTCGGCTATCTTGGCCTGCAAACTTTGTATGATCGTTATTTCCTGCATGTGCAAGACCAGCGGATTGAGTTGCCGCAGGCATTCTTTATGCGCGTGGCGATGGGGCTTGCGCTGAATGAAGTGGATCGCGAAGCGCGTGCGATCGAGTTCTATCACGTGCTGTCAAACTTCGATTTCATGAGCTCCACCCCAACTCTGTTTAATTCGGGTACTTGTCGCTCGCAGTTATCTTCATGTTACCTCACCACGGTGGCAGATAACCTTGACGGCATTTACGAAGCGATCAAGGAAAATGCACTGCTTGCCAAGTACGCTGGTGGGCTGGGCAATGACTGGACGCCAGTGCGAGCGATGGGTTCACGCATCAAGGGTACCAATGGCAAATCGCAAGGTGTGGTGCCATTCCTCAAAGTGGTGTCCGATACTGCAGTAGCGGTGAATCAGGGGGGTAAGCGCAAGGGTGCGGTTTGTTCCTACCTGGAGACATGGCATCTGGATATCGAGGAATTCCTGGAACTGCGCAAGAATACCGGTGATGACCGTCGCCGTACCCACGACATGAACACCGCCAACTGGGTTCCAGATTTGTTCATGAAACGAGTGATGGAAGGAGGAGAGTGGACGCTGTTTTCGCCCTCTGATGTGCCCGACCTGCATGAAAAATTCGGCAAACCGTTTGAACAGGCCTATCTTGCCTACGAGGAAAAGGCTGCGCGCGGCGAGGTGAGTTTATACAAAAAGATTCCTGCGCAGCAGTTATGGCGCAAGATGCTTAGCATGCTGTTCGAAACCGGGCACCCATGGATCACTTTCAAGGATCCGTGCAACATTCGCTCACCACAGAACCACGTCGGGGTAGTGCACAGTTCTAATCTTTGTACTGAGATCACCCTGAACACTAGCGCTGACGAGATTGCAGTGTGCAACCTGGGTTCGATCAATCTGGCAGCGCACATCAATGATGGCAAGCTTGACGCCGACAAGCTCAAGCGTACCGTCAGCACCGCCATGCGTATGTTGGACAACGTAGTCGACATCAACTTTTATGCCGTTGCCAAAGCGCGCAATTCCAACCTCAAGCATCGCCCGGTGGGATTGGGTATCATGGGTTTTCAGGATTGCCTGCATATGCTGCGCATTCCCTATGCCTCTGAACAGGCGGTGGAGTTCGCCGACCATTCGATGGAGGCGGTAGCGTATCACGCCTACTGGGCTTCCACCGAGTTGGCCGAGGAGCGCGGTTGCTATGCCTCCTACCGCGGCAGTTTATGGGATCGCGGGATTCTGCCCCAAGATACCCTTGATCTGCTGAAAGAAGAACGCGGCGGCTATGTTGAAGTGGATACATCGGCTACGCTGGAATGGGACGCGCTGCGTGAACGCATCAAAAAGCACGGCATGCGTAATTCGAATTGCCTGGCGATCGCGCCGACCGCGACCATCTCCAACATTATCGGTGTGTCCGCCAGTATCGAGCCGACCTACCAGAATCTCTACGTCAAATCCAATCTGTCGGGAGAGTTCACGATTGCCAATGAGCGCCTGGTAAAAGACTTGAGAGAGCTTGGACTCTGGGACGAAGTGATGATCTCTGATCTCAAGTATTTCGATGGCGCCCTAAGCAAGATAGACCGGGCGCCGGCCGAGATTCGCAGACTCTATGCCACCGCATTCGAAATTGAGCCGCAGTGGCTGATCGAAGCAGCGTCGCGCCGGCAAAAATGGATTGATCAGGCGCAGTCACTCAATATTTATATGGCGGGCGTTTCCGGCAAAAGACTGGACGAAACCTACAAGCTGGCGTGGTTACGTGGTCTGAAGACCACCTATTATCTGCGCACATTGGGTGCGACTTCGGCGGAAAAATCCACGGTTAAAGCGGGTGTGTTGAACGCGGTACCCGCAGATGGCGGCATGACCATGACAAGTATGGTGCCGGCAATGACCGATTTGAAATATTGTTCCATCGATAACCCCGAGTGTGAATCGTGCCAGTGATTCGCATAGCATCAGGAATAAAAGGAGAAGAATATGCTGACATTTGAGAACGAACCAATGCAATCGGGAATTTCGCTGCTGCAGGGGGCGGCGGGTGGCGCACAGTTGTTGCCCGTTCCCGGGCGAAGACTGCAAGTCGCTAGTGGCGTGACTGTTGTTGGAAGTACTGAAACAAAAAGCAGTAGAGACGGCGAACGTTCTGCCGTCGGGAGCTCTAACCGCCGCATATCAGTGGAAGACAAGCAAATTATCAATTGCAAGGCGGATGTTAACCAGTTGGTGCCGTTCAAGTACAAGTGGGCATGGGAAAAATATCTTTCCGCCTGCGCCAACCACTGGATGCCGCAGGAAATCAATATGAGCCGCGACATTGCCACCTGGAAAGATCCCAACGGACTGACTGAGGACGAACGCCGCTTGATCAAACGCAACCTGGGATTTTTTGTTACAGCCGATTCGCTGGCCGCCAACAATATTGTGCTCGGCACCTACCGTCACATTACCAATCCGGAATGCCGCCAGTATCTTCTGCGCCAGGCATTCGAGGAGGCAATTCATACTCATGCCTATCAGTACATCGTCGAGTCGCTGGGACTGGACGAGGGCGAAATTTTTAATGCCTATCACGAGGTGGCGTCAATCCGTGACAAGGACGAATTTCTGATTCCGTTCATTGACATACTTACCGACCCGCACTTTGAGACCGGCACGCTAGAGACTGACCAGAAGTTGTTGAGAAGCCTGATCGTATTCGCTTGCATCATGGAAGGGCTGTTTTTTTACGTCGGTTTCACGCAAATCCTGGCACTGGGGAGGCAGAATAAAATGACTGGTGCGGCAGAGCAGTATCAGTACATTCTGCGGGATGAGTCCATGCACTGCAATTTTGGCATTGATGTCATCAACCAGATCAAGATGGAAAACCCGCATCTCTGGACTAAGGCATTCCGCGACGAAATCAACGGACTGATGCAGAAAGCAGTGGAGCTGGAATACCGCTATGCCGAGGACACCATGCCGCGGGGCGTATTGGGAATGAATGCGCCGATGTTCAAAGAATATCTGCGCTACATTGCCAATCGTCGCTGCCAGCAGATCGGGCTGGACACTCTCTACCCGGGTGCCAACAATCCGTTTCCATGGATGTCCGAGATGATAGATCTCAAGAAAGAGAAGAATTTTTTTGAAACTCGTGTTACAGAGTACCAAACCGGTGGTGCGCTCAGCTGGGACTGAAATACAGAAATGGGATTAATGTGCCGATGACAATAGACAATGATGTATCCGTGTGACCTGGTCGGCGCTGGTATTTTTTACAGCATGGATAGATTAAGGAAATTAAAGAAAATCAGTATTGATCCGATAGAGGAAAAGGTGTCGTGGATGGACGGGATCAATCTGGATGCAGATGTGCTGTACGAGGATATTGCAAGCGGGACCAGGAGAGTCCTGCTGCATTAAAGGAACTACGGTCAGGTTTTGGTGAATGCGGCTTCTGTTGTTTGTCCGCTGCTCCGAAATTTTGCCAGTAGTAGTAGGCGTAGTAAATGTAAAAAGTTGTAACCCTGTGTAACTTTAATCTGGAGGTTGAAATGGCAACTACCAAGAAACCCGCAGCAAAGAAACCCGCCGCTAAGAAGGCAGCTGTAAAACCAGCGGCTAAGAAAAAAGCTCCGGCCAAGAAAGCTGCTCCGGCCAAGAAAGCTGCCCCAAAGAAGAAAGCTGCTCCGGCCAAGAAAGCTGTCCCAAAGAAGAAAGCTGCTCCGGCCAAGAAAGCTGCTCCAAAGAAGAAAGCTGCTCCAGCCAAGAAAGCTGCTCCGGCCAAAAAAGCTGCTCCGGCCAAAAAGGCTGCTCCGGCCAAAAAGGCTGCTCCGGCCAAAAAGGCTGCAGCAAAACCGGCGAGTACATCTGCTCTGGACATCAGCAGCCCGACTTCCAGCTGGCCGTTTCCGCTTTCGGGTTCGCGCCCCTAAGCCTGACGGTTATTGCTGTGGATCGGCCCACTATCTGGGAAGGTAATGGGCTGATCCACAGATTTCAGTTTGCTGTTTGAGCGCTTTGTTTTCATTAATGAGCAACGCGCAGGTTTTCTATTCTCTGTCGCAACTTGTGTTTCGCTGTACAAGTGCGCCGTCACCTGCTTCCTTTGTCAAACGGCAATCGAAACTGCCGCCTTAAACCCGGTGGCTACCCCGCCCCCTCCAGATAGAACCCCCACCCGAGTTGAAGTCATGTTCGATTAATGGCTGTTACATCTGCAAGAAACGGGTTATAGACAAGCGCATCTTAATGATGTACAGTTTATCTGCCACTACTCTTTGAAATAGAAGAGTAAGCGTTAGTATATCAAGCGTACTGGCAGGATTGGCGCATTTACTCTATGCGCAATAATTAATTTTATGGAGGGAGACATGAATAAAGTTGTTCAGGCAGTCGTTGCCTTAGGACTGTTATGTTTTGGTGCTGCATCGGTGTCGTGGGCAGATCCTGCCGATAAGTTGCCAAGAGTAAAACAGGAAATGGTGAAACCACCCTTTTTGCCTAAGCATGATCAGGTTTCTAAAGGCCCTAAGGTGGTGGAAGTACGTTTGACCACGGAAGAAAAACTCATACAAATTGATGCAGCTGGTACAAAAGTATGGGCTTTGACTTTCAACGGTAGCGTACCTGGTCCGCTAATCGTAGTGAGCGAAGGTGACTACGTCGAAGTTACCCTGGTCAATCCGAAAACCAGCACGATGGCACATAACGCTGACTTTCATGCGGCGACCGGTGCACTGGGCGGGGCAGGCTTGAACTTGGTGCAACCTGGTGAAGAAGTGGTATTGCGCTGGAAAGCGATCAAGACCGGCGTATTTGTCTATCACTGCGCTCCAGGCGGAACCATGATACCGTTTCACGTCATTTCCGGGATGAGTGGTGCCGTTATGGTGTTGCCCAAGAATGGTCTGACAGACAACAAGGGCAAGTCATGGAAGTATGACCGGGCCTATTACATCGGCGAGCAGGATTTTTACATCCCCAAGGATAAGGATGGAAAATACAAAACCTACGCTCAACCGCTCGAAGGCATGGCTGAAATGCTCGACTTGGCGAAGGGACTTATCCCGACCCATGTAGTCTTCAATGGCGCAGCAGGTGCGTTGACCGGCCCGAATGCACTCACGGCAAAAGTGGGTGAGAAGGTTCTGTTCATTCATTCCCAGGCAAACCGCGATTCTCGTCCGCATCTGATCGGTGGTCATGGCGACCTGGTGTGGCAAGGTGGTTCGTTCAACGACCCCCCCATTACCAATCAGGAAACCTGGTGGGTCCCGGGTGGCTCTGCAGTAGCTGCGGGGTATGAGTTCATTCAGCCTGGCTTGTATGTGTATCTCAGCCATAACCTGATTGAGGCAGTGTTGCTGGGAGCTGCAGCGCATATGAACGTCGAAGGCAAGTGGGACGACGACATGATGAAACAAATCAAGAAGCCGACAGCTTCGAAGTAAAACTTCCTCAGGGTGCTAAACCCGACGCGGCTTCAACTGTAAGGTTGAAGCCGCTTTTTTTTGTGCAATACGCTCGTCGCACGCAGATCTCCTCAGGAAGACAGTGCACAGCATCAGGTCGTTACGGGCGTAGAGAACTTTGGTTTCGATGCAGCATTATTCTTGTCCGCTGGATGTAGACAAAGGATAATAGCGAGCTGCCGGTGCTCCATACGGT
>CAKKRD010000026.1:18860-33349 GCA_919902515.1 Nitrosomonadaceae bacterium
CGGTGCTCCATACGGTCAGGCTTTCCATGCAGGGAATGGTGCGTATCGATTGACGCTATGCAACCTGAATGCCTGGTAAATCATGTTCTGGGTTAACTATGCTGCTGATGATCGACAACTACGATTCCTTCACCTACAACCTGGTGCAATATTTTGGCGAACTGGGTGAGGAGGTGGTGGTATTCCGCAACGACGAAATCACGCCGGATGAAGTCGCACGACTTAAACCCGCGCATATCGTGATATCCCCAGGTCCTTGTACGCCCAATGAAGCGGGTGTGTCGGTGCCGATGATTGAGCGCTACAGCGGCCAGATCCCCATCCTGGGTGTATGTCTTGGTCATCAGAGCATAGGCCAGGCTTTTGGCGGCAAGATCGTCCATGCCCGGCAACTCATGCACGGTAAGACTTCGCCGATTTTTCACAGCAACACTGGGGTATTTCGCGGCTTGCCAAACCCGTTCACTGCGACCCGTTACCATTCACTGGTCATCGAGCGTGACAGCTTGCCGGATTGCCTGGAAATCACCGCCTGGACGGAAGACGGAGAAATCATGGGTGTACGTCACAAGACTTTGGCGATTGAAGGCGTGCAGTTTCACCCCGAATCCATTCTGACCGAGCATGGACACAAGCTGCTGGAGAATTTTCTTGAGCAATAGGCAATGATGGCAGTGGGCACACCACAAGGGCAACCATTCATGAAACCGCAGGAAGCGCTGGCACGCATCATTGAGCACCGCGAAATTCAGCATGACGAGATGCTCTCGCTGATGCGCCAGATCATGCGCGGGGAGATGTCGCCGGTGCTGATCGCGGCCATCATCACCGGGCTGCGAGTGAAAAGAGAAACCGTCGGCGAAATTAGCGCCGCTGCGCAGGTGATGCGCGAATTTGCCACTAAGGTGGAAGTGGCAGATCGCCAACATCTGGTGGACACTTGCGGCACCGGCGGCGACGCTGCACATACTTTCAATATTTCCACCGCTGCGGCTTTTGTCGCTGCTGCTGCCGGGGCGCGGGTCGCCAAGCATGGTGGCCGGTCGGTTTCGAGTAAGTCGGGCAGTGCCGATGTGCTCGAAACCCTCGGTGTCAACCTCGATCAAACACCGCAACAGGTGGCGCAAGACATCAGCGAAATTGGTGTGGGTTTCATGTTCGCCCCCAATTTTCACAGCGCCATGAAACATGCCGCACCGGTACGGCGTGAGCTGGGAGTACGCACCCTGTTCAATATTCTGGGGCCGCTGACCAATCCCGCCGGGGCTGAGAATCAGGTGCTGGGTGTGTTTCACCCCGATCTTGTTGGGATACTGACGCGAGTGCTGCAGCGCCTTGGCAGTCAGCACGTGCTGGTGGTGCATGGCAAAGATGGGCTGGATGAAATCACCATTGCCGGTGAAACCCAGGTGGGCGAACTCAAGCACGGCGAAGTGTCCGAGTACACCATCAAACCGGAAGATTTCGGCATGAAGACCAGCGCCATCGAAACCATACAAGTGCAAGACGGCAGCCAGTCCAGAGACATGTTGCTGTCGGTGCTGGATAACCAGCCCGGCCCGGCGCTGGATATCGCGCTGCTCAATGCAGGCGCAGCGATTTATGTTGCCGGTGTGGCAGAGTCGCTGCAGCAGGGCGTAAACAAAGCCCGTACGGTGGTGGAGAGCGGCGCAGCCAAGGCGAAACTGCGGCAACTGGTGGAATTTTCTAACCGGGGCAAGGCCTCGGCGGGTTAAGCAATGTCTGACATTCTGCAAAAAATCCTCGCTGTCAAAACGCAAGAGATCGCTGCCGCGAAAGCCGTCAAGCCTCTCGCCATATTGCGCGCCGCAGCGGAGGCTGCTGCGCCGCCACGGGATTTCACCGGTGCGATCCGCAAAAAAATTACTGCCGGACTGCCCGCGGTAATTGCGGAAATCAAACAAGCCAGTCCCAGCAGAGGTGTGCTCCGCGAGCATTTTGTCCCGGCTAGTATCGCCGCTAGCTATGCGCAGCACGGCGCAGCCTGCCTGTCGGTGCTGACCGACACGCAGTTCTTTCAGGGCAGCGCGCAATATCTGCAGCAGGCACGCGCCGCCTGCGATCTGCCGGTACTGCGCAAGGATTTCATGCTGGACGAATACCAGGTGGTGGAAGCCCGCGCCATGGGAGCGGACTGCATCCTGCTGATCGTCGCGGCTTTCTGCGCGCCCGCTGGCTTGAGCGCAGAGGGTGGGGGGGGAAGTGAGGCAGTTAGCCGCATGCGCCAGCTCGAATCGCTTGCATATTCACTTGGCATGGCAGTGCTGGTTGAAGTCCACGACGCGGTGGAACTGGAGTTGGCCCTGCAATTGAATACCCCGCTGATCGGCATCAACAACCGCAATCTGCGCACTTTCGAAACACGGCTGGAGACAACGTTGCAACTGCTTGACCGCATCCCGCCGGGGCGCATCGTGGTCACCGAGAGCGGCATCCGTGCGCCCGCTGATGTTATTTTGCTGCGCGCCCATCAGGTCAACGCTTTTCTGGTGGGCGAGGCCTGCATGCGTGCCGCCGATCCGGGGGTGGAACTGGCGCGGTTGTTTGCGTAGGTGAATGCAGGAAAACCCGAAAACCGTTAACCGCAGAGGACGCGGAGGACGCAGAGGAAAAGCAGAAGCAGAACTTTTAATTTTAAAGGCGGGCAGAGCGAATCGTTGACCACGAAGAATTCACGGTAAGTTTCAAATCAAGAAAATCTTTCACCGCGGAGAAAACACACAAACCCAAAGATCTTTTTTGTCATTTGCTTTTGCTCTTGCTTTTCCTCTGCGTCCTCCGCGTCCTCTGCGGTATAATTAGTTTCTCCAGTTTTACCTCAGAGCACTGTTGCATAAAAGCAACACATCCCTAGAACACCTCCCGAAAATTACTTGATTTCCTTGCTACCCGCTGCCGCCTTAGGCACAATTCATTCAACCTTCTCAAATTGAGGGGTCCAAGCTGCGGGACGCACTCCACCGCGTTACTGTCGGTGAGAAGATGTAGCTCGTTGTTTCAACTTTAAAGGAGATTTTCCGCATGAAAAAGAAACTGATTGCACTGGCAGTAGCAGGTGCGCTCGCGGCCCCGGTGGTTGCATCCGCGCAGGGCACCAACGTCACGATTTTTGGCCGGGTACAGGCTGAATACAGTGGTGTCGATAACGGCAACAATGCCTATCAATCAGGCATTTCAGACAATGCCCGCTCATCGCGCTGGGGTCTGCAAATCACTGAAGATCTGGGCCGTGGCCTGAGAGCCAACGCCCGCATGGAAATGGGCCTGAACACTGGTGCCGGTTCAGCATCCACCCCGCGCGAACAGTGGGTCGGTCTGTCCAGCAATAACTGGGGTGACGTGAAATTCGGTCGCGTCCAGTCGCCGTTCAAGGATTTTGCCGGCGGTATGACGATTGATCCGTTTGCCTACACCACCCTGCAAGCCAATGGTGCCGGTGCCACCATGACCGGCAGCGCCAACGGTATGGGTTCGGGCGCCAACAGTTTTGTTAACGGCGCGATCCGTTTTGACTCCATCAGTACGGAAGGTTTCTCTTTTGCGGCTTTGTTGATGCCGGGCGACTCCAACCAATTTGATCCCACCCAAACCGGCAACATCGGTTCCGGCCTGCTTCCCGGCGGTCTTGGCAGCAACGGCAATACCGGCGGCAAGGACGGCGAGTTTGACGGTCAGGTCGCAGGCAAATACGTCACCAATTACATGGGCCATGACCTGAGCATGTTCGGTGGCTATTCGCGCGACAACGCCAACGCCGCACAAAAGATGACTCTTGGTGTCAGAACCGAGGAAACCTGGCGTATCGGCGGTACCTGGAAGTATGACAACCTCTCTGTTGTCGGTCAGTACGAAAGAGTCTATAACGCCCTCGGTGCTGCGACCTGTACCTCTGCTGCAGCCTTGGCAGCCAATCCGATAGTTGCTAGTAGCGGGCAGTGCAATTCCGCGATGAACTCAGGCGGCGACGGCGATATCTGGCACGTCGGTACCAACTACAAATGGGGTAATACGCTGCTGGTGGCGCAAGGTGGCAAGACCAACGCTGACGCAATCGGAACAACAGCAGCGCGTGACGCCACCAGCTTTACCGTGGGCGCGATTCATAGCCTGAGCAAGCGCACCAGCCTGTTTGGTGGCTACCAACGTGTAACCCAAGGGGTAACAGGTGCTAACGCAGCTGATGGAACAAACCCTGTCACCACTGCTGGAAGTTACCTTTCGGGTAACCGCAACACCTGGACGATTGGTATGCGTCACAACTTCTAATCGAGTCAGGATTAGTTGAAAATGGAGCGCTACGGCGCTCCATTTTTTTGTCCGTTTTTTTGCACCATGCGCTAAGATTTCCGGCGCAGGCTGCAACCCGCAGCTCCAGCCATAACCCTATCGCAGCCGCGTGTTTAATTTATGCGGCATACGTGCTAGTATTTTACTTTGGCATCATGACACTGCAGCACAGCAAATAATGACAAGGGGTTGACATGCAAGCGGTACTCGCCAATCCCAGAGGATTCTGCGCCGGGGTCGTGCGCGCCATCGAGATCGTCGAGCAGGCGCTGGTGCTTTACGGGGCGCCGATCTACGTGCTGCACCAGATCGTGCATAACCAGCGCGTGATCCATGACCTGGAAGTGCGCGGCGTGGTCTTTACCGAACAGATGGAGAGCATTCCCTGCGGTGCGGTGACCGTGCTCAGCGCCCACGGCGTATCCGACGCCGTGATGGAATCCGCTCACCGGCAAGGCCTGGAGGTGATCGATGCGACCTGTCCGCTGGTCACCAAGGTGCATTTGCAGGCGCAACGCTACAGCAAAGAAGGATACGAAGTGGTGATCATCGGCCACCGCGGTCATGTCGAGGTGGAAGGCACCTATGGGCGTGTGCGCGGGGCAGTGCAAGTGGTGGGCTCGGTCGAAGATGTGGCCACCCTGCAAGTGGCCGATCCACGACGGGTGGCCTATGTTACCCAGACTACGCTCAGTCTGGATGATACGCGCGCCATCGTAGAAGCGATGAAGCAGCGCTTTCCGGATGTGCGCGGCCCCGAGTTGTCGGATATCTGCTATGCGACCCAGAACCGCCAGAACGCGGTGCGCAGCCTGGCTGCCAAGGTGGATGTCATTCTGGTGGTAGGCGCGCGCAACAGTTCCAATTCCGCGCGGTTGCGGGAGGTAGGTGAAATGAGCGGGGTGAGCGCTTATCTGATCCAGGATGCGGACGAGATCTCCCCCGACTGGTTTGTCCGCAGTTCGCGCATCGGCGTGACGGCCGGGGCTTCCACTCCCGAGGTGCTGGTGCAGGGTGTGCTGGATCGTCTGCAGGAGCTTGGAGTAAGCCAGATCGAAGAGATAGAGGGAGTGTCTGAGGCCATTACATTCAGATTGCCGGCGGCGCTGCTGCGACGCCAGAAGTCAGCATAGACACCAAGAGAAGTTGAAAGCAATCGTTGTGCGAAGTCAGCATGGTTTAGTGAAGTTTTTTTGGAGGGTAGGCACGTGGGAGTTCCTTTACGTCAACAGCTAGCGGTCGGCAGTTACCTGCTTAAGCAAAAGTTGAAAGGGGTCAAGAAGTATCCCCTGGTTCTGATGCTGGAGCCTTTATTTCGTTGCAATCTGGCCTGTGCGGGCTGCGGTAAGATAGACTATCCGGACGATATTCTGGACAAGCGTCTTACGTTTGAAGAATGCATGCAGGCTGTCGATGAATGTGATGCGCCGATGGTATCGATTCCGGGCGGCGAGCCGCTGATCCATAAGGAAATGCCGCAAATCGTGGCAGGTATCATTGCCCGCAAGAAATATGTTTATCTGTGCACCAATGCGTTGTTGTTGAAAAAGAAGATCGACGACTATACGCCGTCGCCTTATCTGACTTTCTCCATCCATCTCGATGGCATGCAAGAACGGCATGATGCTTCGGTGTGTCAGGAAGGTGTTTTTGATCGCGCAGTGGAGGCGATAAAGCTGGCGCTGGCAAAGGGTTTCAGAGTCACTATCAACTGCACCCTGTTTCAGGGCGAGACGCCGAAAGACGTGGCTGAATTTCTCGATTATGCCATGGAGCTAGGCGTTGAAGGTGCCACCATTGCGCCCGGATTCAGCTATGAACGCGCGCCGCAGCAAGGCATTTTTATTAAAGGCAAGGATACCAAGAAATTATTCCGGGGTATTTTTGAAATCGGCAAGACGCGCAAATGGAAGTTGAATCATTCCGCGCTTTATCTTGATTTTCTGGCGGGTAATCAGAGTTATCAGTGCACGCCTTGGGGCAACCCAACGCGGAATGTGTTTGGCTGGCAGAAACCCTGTTATTTGTTGCCGGACGAAGGTTATGCAGCCAGTTTCCAGGAGTTGCTGGACGACACGCCCTGGGCTAAATACGGTAACAGCAGTAATCCCAAGTGCGCACAATGCATGGCGCATTGTGGTTATGAAGCGACTGCGGTTGAAGACATGCTGCAAAATCCGCTTAAAGCGCTCAGGGTATCGCTGCGCGGCCCCCTTACGGATGGACCCATGGCACCGGAACTGCCGCGAGTGTATGACGTCTCCCAAGCGCACAATGTCGGCAGAAAAGAGTTCCCCATCGCGGTGGTGGTCGAACGCACAGCAGGCGCGATGGGTTCTGCGTCCAGCGGATCGGCTGGCACTGGCACTGACGGATAACGATCTGCTATCCTGAACTGGGTGCGTTGAGTATGTCTACTGGAAAGGTTGCCAATATGAGAATCTTGCCCGGAATAAAATCTGTTGCGCACTTCTGCATAATAGCAGTGACGCTGCTGGTCACGTCCGTGTCCTGGGCGCAGAACCCGGAGCCTGGCAGTCCGGAACAGGTCGTGCGGCGTTTTCATGAATCGCTGCTCGAGGCGATGCGCGAGGGCAGCAGGCTGGGCTATCGAGGCCGCCTCGAGCTGCTGGCGCCCGCCATTGATCGCTCACACGACCTTGATTTTATCGCACGTACCACCCTGGGGAGCCACTGGACCAAGCTGGACCCAGAGCAGCAGCGCATATTTACCGATACCTTCCGGCAACTCAGCATCAGCAGCTACGCAGGATGGTTCAAAAGCCACGAAGGTGAGCGTTTTGAATTTGTGGAGCAGCAGCCCATGCCGCGGGAACAGGTATTGGTGCGGAGTCAGTTGGTGCAGGCAAAAGGCGAGGTCGTGCGTTTCGACTACGTCCTGCGGCAAACAAAAGACGGCTGGCGTATCATCAACATTCTGGCCGATGGTGTCAGCGACCTTGCGCTGAAACGTGTCGAATACCGTGCCGTCCTCGAGCGGGATGGCTTTCCGGCGCTCATCGACATGCTCAAGAAAAAGATCGTCCAGAGCGAGCAGAACTAAGGAACCTCTGAACAAGTCCTCCGTGGAGCACAACACAGCAAGCGCCAGATTTTACCGCAACCCGCGTGGGGCATATTTAGAGGTTCCCTGATTATTGATCGTTCCGATTTGCCTCCTGAAGGATGGCCGCAATAGTGGAAGCTTCGCATAGCCGTAGCCACCGTGGCTTCGCACGCTGGGTCGCTGCTTCCTATCATTACGCCGCATGGGTCTTGCTCGCGTCGTTACTGATTGCAGTGGCATGCGCCGTATACACATCACGCAATCTGGGTATGAATAGCGATACCACAGATATGCTCTCTGAGCACCTGCCGTTTCGCGCCAATTACAAGCACTACAAGAAAACGTTTCCCCAGGATCAGGACATGGATACCTTGGTGCTGGTGCTGGACGCCCCCACACCCGAGCAGGCACACACTGCCACCAAACGCTTGGCAGAGCGCCTGAAAGAAGACGCCACAAATATTAAAGATATTTATCTTCCGAGCGGAGATGTTTTTTTCGAGCGCAATGGTCTGCTTTACGAAAGCATACCGGAGCTTGGACGCATCACTGATCGTCTGGCAGCGGCACAACCGCTGATCGCGCACATCGCCGGTAACCCCACTTTGTACACCTTCGCTTCTGTGCTTACTGGAGCAGTGGAAGAGTTGCGTGCTGGACGTAGTCTGGAACTGGAACCCGTTCTGGGCGGGGTGAGCGCAACTCTGGATGCAAGACTTGCCGGTGTGCCGCGGGCGCTGTCATGGCAAGTACTGTTCCGTGGCGAGACGCAGAAAAGCACTTACCGGGAGCTGATGACGGTGCAGCCGAAGCTAGACTACACCCAGTTAGTTGCAGCGGAACAGCCGATTGCGGCGCTGCGCACTACCGCACGGGATCTCGGTTTGACGGAGGATGGCTCGGTGCGACTGCGCATTACCGGCGAGGTGGCGCTGGCTGACGAGGAACTCAAGAGCGCGATGCATGGCACGCAATACGCCGGACTGCTCGCACTCGTGCTGGTGACGGTGGTGCTTTATATCGCGCTGCATACGGCTGGTCCAATCCTCACCGTGCTGCTTAGCCTGGTGCTGGGTCTGTTACTCACAGCGGCTTTCGCCACCGCGGTGGTCGGTCATCTGAACGTCATCTCAATTGCGTTTGCGGTGCTATATGTAGGCCTCGGTGTAGATTATGCGATCCATTTCCTGCTGCGATATCGCGAGCTGCTGGAAAGCGGTCAGTCAGCGGCGAAGGCTCTGCAGGCAACTGGTGGCGACACCGGGCACTCACTATTTTTATGCGCTGTCACAACCGCTATCGGCTTCTACGCATTTATGCCCACCGCCTACCGTGGGGTTGCAGAGCTGGGATTGATCGCAGGCACTGGTATGCTGATCAGTCTGGTGGTTACCCTCACCCTGGCACCTGCCTTGCAACGCTACTTGCCGACACGACCTAGAGCAGCATCTACTGGTGCAGGGGGCTCGCTGGGCAAGGTGCTCGAGTTGCCTTTGCGGTGGCGTAAAGTGGTGTATGCCGGTACTTTCGCCGCATTGCTCGCTGCCGTGGCAGTGTTACCGAAGATTGAGTTCGACTACAACCTGCTGAATCTGCAGGATCAGCGGGGAGAAGCCGTGCAGACTTTCCGCGAGTTGCTGGCAGAAACCGAGCACTCACCCTGGCATGCGGTTGCGCTAGCCGACAATGAGGTGGAGGTGGATCGGCTGGCACAGCGTTTGACGGGTCTGCCTGAAGTCAGCAGAGTGGTGACGATCCTCGATTTCATACCCACAGCACAGGAGGAGAAGCTCGCCCTCATCGAAGAGATGGCGCTTACGCTGGGGCCGCTCACGCTTGCGGCAGCACCACCGGTAGCAAACCAGTACACGCTGGCACAGCAGCGCGCAGCACTGGGTGCGCTGAGCACCGTGCTGGATCGGTTCATTGCCGAACGGCCCGACCATCCTGCGTTGGTACCCGCTCGCAGCCTCAGGGCATCGCTGGGCGCGCTACTCACCCATTTCGACGCGGCCAGCATCGACGATAAGAACCAGCTGCTACATGCTGTTGGCAAAGATCTGCTCGCCCTGTTGCCCGATGCCATGCAGCGCCTGCGCATTTCGATCGAGGCCACCCCGTTCAATCAGCAGCAGCTGCCCGAATCATTGCGCACACGCTGGCACAGCCAGACAGGGCAGTATCGGATCGCAATTTATCCAGCAGAGAATATCAATGATAATCAGGCACTGCGACGTTTCGTGCGGGCGGTGCAGCAGGAGGCACCGCAAGCCACTGGCGCGCCGGTGATAAGTCTGGAGGCAGGCGAAGCCGTGGTGCAGGCATTCATTCTGGCTTTCTCGCTGGCGCTGGCGGGGATTACCATAATACTTTTGGTAATGTTGCGCAGTGTGGTGTCTACTTTGTTGGTGCTGATTCCCCTTTTGCTGGCTGCCCTATTCACCGGTGCTGCTACAGTATTGCTGGGCGTTCAGTTCAATTTCGCCAATATCATTGCATTGCCGCTGTTATTGGGTATCGGTCTCGACAGCGGCCTCCACTTGGTGCACCGAAGCCGTAATGACGGGACAGCCCACGAAGATCTGATGCACACCAGCACTACGCGCGCCATTTTTTACAGCGCGTTGACCAGTCTGGTTGGTTTCGGCAGTCTGGCGTTCTCATCGCACCAGGGTACTGCCAGCATGGGGGTGCTGCTCACCATAGGACTGGCGCTTACGCTGATCTGCATCCTGGTCATATTGCCAGTGTTGCTGGCGACTGCGGTCCGGGGGGGCAATTCATGAGAAAGTTATGCACCCATTTAATGGTTTTTGTTTATACTGCGCACCGCTGAAGCGGACTCCGCATTACCGAACGGAACCAGATCAATGGGAGAACAATCCAATTAATATTTAATCATGAAGCCTAATCACCTGACTACAACCTTGTTACTGCTATCTGCCGTGCTGTTCGCGGGTTGCGCTACCATACCCCAGAATGACCAGAGCGACCAGACTGCCCGGAATGTCAACCCAGTCGATCCCTACGAGAACACCAATCGCACATTTTACAAGATCACCGATGCTGTTGACCGGCACGTTCTGGAGCCGGTCGCCAATGCCTACATAGTACATGTACCCAACCCCTTGCGGCGCTCGATCGGAAATTTCTATGATAATGTGGCTTATCCAAATGTAGCCCTGAATGCCTTTCTGCAAGGCAAGGTGCAACAGGGACTCGAGGATACTTTGCGCTTTGCCGTCAATTCAACCATAGGCTTGTTTGGACTGTTTGACATGGCGACCCCTATGGGACTGAAGCAGAACGACGAGGATTTCGGGCAGACATTGGGAGTGTGGGGTGTTGATACCGGTTCTTATTTGTTCCTTCCTTTTCTTGGTCCCAGCAGCAGCCGCGATGTATCCAGCGTCCCTGTCAGCGTGGTCACCAATGCTCTTTTCTATATAACTAGCGCCGCAGTCTTTGCGCCCATAGGTGTCCTGGGGATCATAGATAAGCGTGCGCGGTTATCGGGCTCCATGCTCATTCGTGACCAAGCAGCGCTGGACGCCTATCTGTTTGTGCGTGAGGCTTCTTTGCAGCAGCGCAGGCACCAGATCTATGACGGTAACCCGCCCCCTGAAAGCTATGATGACCCTTCACAGGAGGATTCCCTGGAGGACAGTTCGGTGCAGGATAATCCTGCAAGAGATCGTCGTACCGACAGGGTGTCACGTTCGCAGAATGATCCAGTAAAAATGACGCTGGATCTCCCGCGGGCTAATCTTCAGCAGATTGATCTTGAGCATAATCCCGCAAGGGATCGGCGCACAGACAGAACGCTGCAGCAGCATTAACAGAGTGCCAACCGCCAGGTCAGAGCCACCGCTGACGACAATGAAACGAGTTGTTCCACACCGCATGCATGGAACCAAGACGCACGACCTCAGTCTGAGGTAATCATCCCGGTACCTGCTGTTGGGAGCGTATCAACGGGTTATAATGTAATATTATTTAATAAATATTTGGCACGAAAATAATTAATGAGGCTTCGATTGTATGACTAGAACATCTCTGCGGGATAGCAGCGGCGACCGCACGAGCAAGATTGCTGCTGGCCACTGGCCAGACTCAGAGCGAGACGCAACAATAGATGTCACGGCACTGGAAAATGCGCTTACCACGGCGCGTACGGCTTTAGTGTCGCTGCAGAAGGAGGATGGGCACTGGTGCTTCCCGCTGGAGGCAGACTGCACGATCCCGTCCGAATATATCCTGATGATGCACTTCATGGATGATGTGGACGTCGATCTGGAGGTCAGGCTGGGCCGATTTATCCGTGAGCAGCAGGATCTGGAGCATGGAGGTTGGGCGCTGTACTATGGCGGCCACTTCGATCTGAGCTGCACGATCAAGGCTTACTATGCTTTGAAGATCGTCGGTGATTCACCCGACGTGCCGCATATGGTGCGCGCCCGCACAGCCATTCTGGCGCACGGCGGCGCAGCACGGGCCAACTCATTCACCCGGATACTGCTCGCCATGTGGGGCCAGATTCCCTGGCGTGGGGTGCCATTCATGCCGGTTGAGATTATATTATTGCCGAGCTGGTTTCCTTTTCACCTGAGCAAGATTGCCTATTGGTCTCGCACTGTGACCGTGCCGCTGACCATTCTATACTCTCTGAAGGTGCAGTCTGCCAACCCGCGTAAGGTCAATGTCCCCGAGCTGTTCACCGTACCGGCGGAAGATGAGCGCGACTACTTTCCAGTGCGTTCAACGCTCAATCGGATCTTCCTGATGGTCGAGCGCACGGCTCGATTATTCGAACCATTCATCCCAGATGCCTTGCGTCGCGTTGCGCTACGCCGTGCCGAACAGTGGATAGTGGAACGGCTTAACGGCGATTGCGGTCTGGGGGGAATCTTCCCGGCCATGGTGAATGCCAGCGAGGCGCTGGCTTTGCTGGGTTATGCCTACGAACATCCTTACCGAGAGCAGTGCCGCCAGGCTCTGCGCGGACTGCTGGTGGAGGAGGGCGAGCGGGCCTGGTGTCAGCCTTGCACCTCGCCGGTGTGGGATACCGTCCTCGCAACCCTTGCCCTGCAGGAAGACGTGGGTGTGGATCAGAAGCCGATCCGCAAAGCCCTTGACTGGCTGGTACCTCTGCAGATACTCGATGCGCCCGCAGACTGGCAGGAAGACCATCCCGGGCTGGCTGGCGGTGGCTGGGCTTTCCAGTATGCCAACCCTCATTATCCCGATCTGGACGATACTGCTGCAGTGGCCTGGGCAATGTACCAGGCAGATCCCCAAGCTTATCGCGAGAGTCTGGAGCGGGCGTCAGACTGGCTTACCGGGATGCAGTCCAGCAATGGCGGTTTTGCGGCATTTGATGCGGACAACACTTATTACTATCTCAACGAAATCCCATTTGCTGACCACGGCGCATTGCTTGATCCGCCTACCAGCGACGTCAGTGCCCGGTGTACAGGCTTCCTGGCGCTGTACGGCAAAGCCGAACAGCAAGACAGCATGAGGCGGGGGCTGAGCTACTTATTCAGCGAGCAGGAGCCGAGTGGTGCCTGGTTCGGACGCTGGGGCAGCAATTATATTTACGGTACCTGGTCAGTGATGGAGTCCTTGCGGCTGGCCCATGTAGATACTGACCATATTGCTATCCGCCGTGCGGCGCAATGGCTCAAATCCGTGCAGCGCAACGATGGTGGTTGGGGTGAGAGCAACGATAGCTATTTCGAGCCGCAACAGGCCGGACAATTTTTTACGAGCACCCCATGTCAGACCGCCTGGGCACTACTGGGCCTAATGGCGGCAGGTGAGGTCAATAGCCAAGCAGTACGGCATGGCATTGCATACTTGATACGCATACAGGGTAACGACGGTCTGTGGAGCCAGCCATGGTTTAATGCGCCGGGCTTTCCACGAGTCTTCTATTTAAGATACCACGGCTATGCGAAGTACTTTCCTTTGTGGGCCTTGGCAAGATTTCACGCGTTGACTCGGAAGACTCCCGAGTGAGGGTGGTGGGTATTATCACCGCCATGCGGGTGGAAGCGCGCTGTCTTACCTCATTGAATCTGCCCTTTAATGCAAGGGTCAGCCTGGGAGAGGGGGCAGCGATCTGGCTGAGCGGGATGGGTGAAAAGGCGGCACGGGAGGCGGCAGAAGGATTGCAGGCAAGTGGCGCAACCACTCTGGTGAGTTTCGGGCTTGCGGGTGCGCTGGATTCAAATTTGCGTCCGGGAGACTTGGTGCTGCCAGAGTCGATTCACGCCGGCTACATATTGCCAGTCGACCTGGACTGGCGTAATCGCCTGCGACAGCGATTACCTGCTCACTTGAGTGTTGCGAGTGGCATACTGGCCGCGAGTCCGGGAGTGCTGACCTCGGCGGGTGCCAAACGTGAGTTGGCAGAAGCTACCGGGGCCTGTGCGGTGGACATGGAAAGTGGTGCGGTGGCCGAGGTGGCTGCGAGAGCCGGTGTGCCATTTCTTGCGGTGCGAGTGATTGCAGACCCGGTTGAATTTTCACCGCCCCCATCCCTGCTCAATGCAGTACGCCCCGATGGCAGCGCGGATCCGGCCCGTCTGCTGGCTTTGTTGTTGCGACGATCCGTGACTCTGGGCACACTGCTGCGCCTCGCCGCGCAACTCCGCGCTGCGCGTTCCACTCTACTGACAGTGGTGCGGCATGCAGGCACAGAACTGGGGGCTGTTTCCGATCAAGCCCACAGTTGAGCGTCAAACCATGTTGCAGCGGATTTACTTATGCTGGGGTGGCTGATGGGGTTCGAACCCACGACGACCGGAATCACAATCCGGGACTCTACCGCTGAGCTACAGCCACCATTTGAAAAAAACAAGAATCCCACAGGTTCGTGAGTTCCGATGTAATTCGTTAAAGCGGTACTCCATGGCGTGCCCGACAGGAATCGAACCTGTAACCCCCAGCTTAGAAGGCTGGTGCTCTATCCGGTTGAGCTACGGGCACTACTCAAACCGGGCTTGCCCTGAATCAACAGAGCGTAAATTGGTCGGGGTGGAGAGATTTGAACTCCCGACATCCTGGTCCCAAACCAGGCGCGCTACCAGGCTACGCTACACCCCGGAAA
>CAKKRD010000027.1 GCA_919902515.1 Nitrosomonadaceae bacterium
GTCAGATCCTGGCTATACTTCCCGGAAGTGAATCGCCCGCCATCGAGTTCGATCATGACGGAAGTGATCTGCGGAAATTGCATCGCCGCGACCAGTTGCTCAAGAACAATCCGGCAAACTTCCTCCAACGACTTTGACCCCATGCCACGACGGATCGCGTAGAGACAGACGCTCTTCTTCAAGCGCTCGCGCAGCGCAATTTCAGCCTGTATGCGTTCAGTAATGTCACGCACGATGGCTATAAAGCGCCCGCGCTGCATTCCATTCCGCACGAACTGGAGGAAAACCTCCACCGCAACGTCATGCCCATCCTTGTGGCGGTGGATGGTCTGAAAGCTGAGTGAAGGTTGCATGCCGTCAATCAGCGGCCGTACCATTTGTTGAAAACGTTCCAGCGTGAACTCGGGCTTGATATCAAGCGGCGTCATTTCCAGCAACTCGGCTCCGGTATACCCCACTTGCTGCTGCGCGCCGGCGTTTACATAGATGAAACGGAAGTCCTCCTCGCGGAACATGAAAACGGTGTCCAGCGTCTGGTCGAGCGTGTACTTGAACTGCGATAGCATCTCCGTGGCATGCAGCAGTTCGAATTCGGCCTGTTTGCGTGCGGTAATATCGCGCGTAAAACAACGGGTGTGAACGAACTTGCCGTCCTTCCAGAGGACGTTCGAATCAATGAGTACGTCCTTGATCGAACCGTCCTTGCTTCGCAGGCGGGTGCCATGTTCCTGAATCACCTCGACGCGGCTGAGGCGATCGAGAATGTTCTGGATTACCGGCTGGTCCACATGGAAGTCGGCGATGTGGTGTCCGATGTACTCCTCGCGGGTGTAGCCGAGGAAATCCAGTTCTGTCTGGTTCGCCCACAGGATGATACCATCCGGCCCCACCCAGTGCATGCTCACAGCAGCGTGCTCAATGAAGTCCGACAGTTCATACCCCTTCTCGGCGAGCGCCTGCTCCATCTGCTTGCGCTCGGTGATGTCCTGCACGACGCAGCTGGAGGACCGTGCTTTGTCTTGAGCGTCGTAGAGTGTCTCGCACTTCTCGCTGACCCATTTAATGCGGCCATCGGGCATACGCAGACGATACGTTATCTCGTACGGCGAATGGGCTGTTAGTGAATCGTTATGCGCCTGGGCCACTGCATTCCGGTCATCCGGATGGACCACATTCAGGAAATCTTCGTAGCGGCCGTCGAACAGGTTCGGATCAATTTCAAAAATGCGGAAGACTTCATCCGACGCGCGCAGCTTGCCGCTGATAAGGTTAACTTCCCAGTTGCCCATTTTAGCGAGACGCTGCGCTTCGTTTAGACGCAGTTCGCTCTGATGCAATTGTTCGTTGACTTGCTCACGTGCGCTGATGTCACATTCAATGGCTTCTGCCATGATATTGAAATCGGCACCGAGTTTGGCCAGTTCATTGTGCGTATGGATATCGCAGCGGACGGTGTAGCTGCCTTGCGCGATGCTACTCGTCTGACGGCTGAGAGCGTCGAGTGGACGCAGGATACTGCGGCGCATGTAGAGAGTGGCAGCCGCTACGCCGAGCAGTGCAATGCAGAGCACTGCCAGTATCAGCAGGATTTGCTGCTGAAGTCGGGACTGTAAATCGGCCAATGTGGTTTGAGTGCGGTTATCCAGCTCCTGCACGAATTGCTTGAGCGGTGCCATGATGCTGGCTTTCTCAGCTTTATAACGCTCGCTAAACAACAGGCTGATAGCGAAATCGCGGTCAGGCGCACGCAGTACGGTGAAATTACCATAACCGTCGTCGTATAACCCTTTCATGGCAGCGAAAGCCTGTTTTTCCAGATTGACCAGAGCGTCGGAATTCAACTGCGATTGCCGCAGCAGATCGAGTTCTCCTTTACTAAAACCTTCACGACGCATCAGTTCCTGCAGCGGGATGGCATCGCCTAGCGCACTGGCGGAAGCCATGTTCACGCCTGCAAGATGCCAATGCGTGGTGGAGTAATCCAGCGGGCGTGACTGCTTGCCGTTACGGATATCGAGGATTTCGAAAAAGTGGCGCTCGTAGATCGGTTTGCCGGTGGTTACGTAGGTACGCGCCATGCGGGTGAGGTCTTCGGAACTCTGCAATAACTCATTTGCAAGCAGCAAAGATCTGTGTCGAGTGCGCTCACTCTCGGTGATATGGTCCAGGGTACCCAGCACCTGAGAAGCAAGCGCCATTAACATGCCGAGCAGCAGCGCGATGGCGATAAGACCGAAATTGATGAAACGGCTGATTCTCATGTTTCTTCTTTCTATGGTGTCAGATTAGTGCTGCTTGCCTTGCTTGTAACCTGACCTTCTCTTCCGGGGTCTGGATTCTGGATTATTTCATGTGATTTATGGCTGGTTAATTATTTGGCATAACGGATATGACTATCATCTTATCCAAGAATGATAGATTAAACAATGTGCTATTTAATAATAATCTATCCGGTTTTGCAACTGTCATTTTCTGGCTTGAGCATATGAGACAGCCAAAGAATGCTTTTCCGCAGCAGAGCTTTCAAAGCTGAGGGAAGTATTTGCAATTGCTCTGCCGGGGACGCCGTGGGGTACGATTTGGTGTGCCGGAACAAGAATTGGCTATTGCGCAAGGGCAAAATCGAGGACAACGCTATTATGTTCTGCGGCAGCAGGACAGCTTGCTGGTGAAGCGTATTCGCGCAGGTTGGATAGAGCGTTAATTTTCCAATAGGAGAATTCTGTTATTCATCCGGGCGATTCAAGTAGCGAAGTCTCCAGATACGTGCTGCCGCGACAATAAGGGTTGCAGGGGTTGGAGACGGCTACGATCTATCGTGATCATCCCTTTCCTGCCAGGTGAGAAATAAGACGGCGATCACGATGATCACAACCGGCAGGATAACGTAAAAGCCAAGCGCATGACTCATCCCTTCATCTTGGCCATGAGGCGGGGAGCTGCTGATAACCTTGTAGCCGTGCACCATGCTGACCATGAATACGGCGACCAGTCCGGCGATGCGGCGGTTGCGGATCAGGGTCCGGCCGCTTATCAGGTTGAGCAGGTGCGCGGCGTAGTAACCGAGGAAGTAGATCGCGCTATAGAAGATCAAAGCACCCATCAGAGTCCTCGGATTTTTCTATTCATTGTTGGCGACGGTGTCTGGCGGAGAGAGAGGGATTCGAACCCTCGGTACGGTTGAAGCCGTACGCACGCTTTCCAGGCGTGTACCTTAAACCACTCGGCCATCTCTCCGATCAAAGGAATCCGGCTGACCGGAACCGATAAGGCCGCAAAGGATAAACCAGAATAGGTTTGCGGGCAAATTTTCCGGGCACTATCAATACCGGATATGGGCTCTGGTTTGGGAGGATTGCCCCGACAGTATTGTATCAATTTTCAACCGCTTGCCAGTGAATGGTCCAGCCAGCTTTCCAGACCCAGGGCGTTGAGATCGATGTCGATGCGCAGCAGTTCATGAATTTGTTCCCGTGGCAGTTTGCAGCCGTGTGCTGTCAGTCGCTGTAACAGCAGTTCTCCAAGTTCTTCCACCAGCGCCGCATGTCTGCCGGGGATATGGTCGCGCATCTTTCTGGCGATTGCCACATGGGCATCGATCAAATCGTGCATCTCACCGGCATGGCGCGGTAAATGGCTGATACGGCCGTAATGGGTGAGGAAGGCATGATCCGGACCGTAACTCATCAACCGGTCCAGAGAGGCATGTGCCGCAACCGGATCAAACTGCACTGGCGTAGTGGTCGGAAACACGAATTCCATTCCATTCACGTCGAATTCGCGGTAGGAAATGCCGAATGTATCACCGGTGAAGAATGAGCGGCTCTGCTCGTCGAAGATGCAATAGTGATGGCGCGCATGGCCCGGCGTATCGAGAAACAACAACGGCCTGCCGTTAAGATCGATGCGAAATCCATCTGGCGCTTCGATGATGCGGTTTGCATCGATTGGACAGATCTCGCCGTACATGCGGCTGAATTCCGCTGTGCCATAAACCGCCATGGCACCCGCGATGAGCCTGGAGGGATCGGCCATGTGGCGCGCGCCGCGTGGATGCACCACCAGTTTCGCATTGGGCAGGCAGCGCATGAATTCGCCTGCGCCACCGGCATGATCAAGATGTACGTGAGTTAGAAACACATAGGCCACGTTCTCGGGTGCGATATTTTTCCGCCGTAAAGTTTCAATTACACCGGGAACGGAAAACGAGGTTCCGGTGTCCACCAGCGCCGCGGTGTCATCCTCGACGATCAGGTGGATCGCAGCAAGTCCGGGACGGAGGTATTGCGCATCAATAGTGCTGATGCCGTGGTCGTAGTCGGTAATGCGGGGTAGGGCCATGAATGCTTGTTTCCAGGATTATGTTATCGGCTGCTGCAACTGTTCAAGTATTGCCGGATTCTCGAGGGTAGAAACATCCTGGGTGATTTCCTCTCCTCTGGCAATGGCGCGCAGCAAGCGGCGCATGATTTTGCCGGAGCGGGTTTTGGGCAGGTTATCGCCAAAGCGGATCTCGTCAGGTTTGGCAATCGGACCGATTTCTTTAGCTACCCAGTCGCGCAACGCCACGGAGATATTGTGAGCATCCTCACCCTGAGGGCGCATGCCTTTCAGCACCACGAACGCAATTACCGCCTCACCCTTGATATCGTGAGGCTTGCCCACCACTGCGGCTTCCGCTACCAAAGGATTGGCCACCAGTGCCGATTCGATTTCCATGGTGCCCAAGCGGTGACCGGAAACATTCAGCACATCGTCGATACGCCCCATGATCCAGAAATAGCCGTCCAGATCACGGTTGGCAGAATCGCCAGCCAGATAATATTTGCCACCCAGGTCTTGCGGAAAATAGGTTTTCCGGAAACGCTCCGGGTCGCCCCACAGGGTGCGTGCCAGTGATGGAAACGGACGTTTGATGACCAGGAATCCACCCTTGCCATTTTCCACTTCATGGCCGGCCTCATCCACGATGGTCGCCATGATGCCAGGTAACGGGAAAGTGCAGGAGCCGGGTTTGAGCGGCACTGCGCCGGGCATGGGGGCAAGCATGTGCGAGCCGGTTTCGGTTTGCCACCAGGTATCCACGATCGGACAACGGGACCGGCCCACGACGGTGTAATACCACATCCAGGCTTCCGGGTTGATGGGCTCACCTACCGAACCCAGCAGGCGTAATGAGGACAGATCATATTGCCCAGGCAAGTCCGGGCCTGATTTGATAAGTGAACGGATTGCAGTGGGGGCGGTGTAGAAAGTGGTCACTTTGTGGTCCTGGATAATTTTCCAGAAACGACCCGCATCAGGATAAGTAGGGACACCCTCGAACATAATCTGGGTGGCGCCCATTGCCAGAGGGCCGTAGGCGACATAGCTGTGGCCGGTAACCCAGCCCACGTCAGCCGTACACCAGAAAATGTCAGCAGGTTTGTAATCGAAAATCCATTTCATGCTCACCATCGTGCCGAGCAGGTAGCCGGCGGAAGAATGCTGCACCCCCTTGGGCTTACCGGTGGAGCCGGAGGTATAGAGAGTAAACAGCGGATGCTCGGCATTGACCCATTCCGGTTCACAGGTATCGTCCTTGTCCTTGATGAGATCGTGCCACCAGACATCACGCGGAACATGCCATTGCACATCTTTGCCGGAGCGTTGATAAATCACCACGGATTTCACCGAATTGGTGCCACCCATGGCAAGTGCCTCGTCTACTGCGGGTTTCAGGGGGATGGCCCTGCCGCCACGGATTTGTTCGTCGGCAGAAATAACGGCTACTGCACCGGCATCGATGATGCGTTCGTGCAGGCTTTTAGCGGAGAAACCGCCAAACACCACTGAATGGATTGCGCCAATGCGGGCGCAAGCCTGCATTGCCACAACCGCCTCAATGCTCATCGGCATATAGATGATGACGCGATCGCCTTTACCGATGTTGAGTGATTTGAGGCCGTTGGCAAGCTGACATACGCGGCGGTGAAGATCGCGGTAAGTGGATCGGGTGACCTTGCCGTCATCTGCCTCGAAAATGATGGCGACCTTATCTGGCTGGGTAGAGAGATGCCGGTCAAGACAGTTGAATGAAATATTCAGCTCGCCATCGTCGAACCACTTGAAGAATGGATGATTGCTTTCGTCCAGCACTCGGGTGAAGGCCTTGTGCCATAGAATGTGTTCCCGTGCCAATTTACCCCAGAAGCCCTGATAATCCCTTGTGGCCTCGGCACATAATGCATGGTAGGCAGCCATGCCAGCCAGGTTGGCCTGTTTCACAAATGCCGCGTCAGGAGGGAAAATACGGGTCTCATGTAAAACGGATTTAATTGCGGGCATGACGCTTCTCCAGTGTTTTTCTTTGGCTAAGGCTTATAATTGGAAGAATTGTATCATCCGCATCAACTGAATACGGCCGCTCTCACATCTCCCTCATGGTACATGCTGATAGCAAGCAGGCGGCAATTAATCCCGGTTTTGCTTGCGACTTTATCGGCATGACAGGATCCGGCCAGAGGAAAAATATCGTTGCCAGCCAACGCTTCTTTACGAAGTATCTATTTCATTAATTATAAATTTTTGCTAAAATACGCGAGTAATTTTTATGGGCTTGTTTGGCCCATTTTTTGTTTGTAGCGAGGCTATGGAGCTACACGAATTGCTGGAATTGACCCTGTCCGGGATGGGTTATGAGCTGGTCGAGGTGGAACGGTCGCCACGCGGCAAGCTGTTACGGGTGTTTATTGACAAGCCCAGCGGCATCACTGTGGAAGACTGTGCCGCGGTCAGCGACCATCTGGGCCGATTGTTTGCGGTCGAAAATATTGATTATGATCGGTTGGAAATATCTTCGCCCGGGATGGATAGGCCGTTGAAGAAGATGTCCGATTTTGCTCGTTTTACGGGAGAATTGGCTAAACTGAAGTTACGTGTGGCATTACAGGGCCAGAGAAATTTCGTCGGTATTTTGCGTGGAGTGAGCGACGAGGTGTTAAAGCTGGAAGTGGATGGAAAAATACTTGATCTTGAGTTGAGTAACCTTGAAAAAACCCGTTTGGTTCCAAAATTGTAGCCATCTGAGAATTTGGCCGGAGGTAGCATGAGTCGCGAAGTTTTGCTGTTGGTGGATGCGCTGGCGCGCGAGAAGAATGTTGAAAAGGACATTGTTTTTGCAGCACTCGAATCAGCGCTGGCATCCGCTACTAAAAAGCGTTTTCACGAAGACGCCGAGGTGCGCGTATCAATCGATCGTGAGACGGGGGACTACCAGTCTTTCCGCCGTTGGCAGATAGTGGCTGACGATGCCGTTGAGGAGCCCGCACGTCAAATTTCCCTGAGCGAGGCATTGCAACGCGATGCTGGAATCGAACTGGGAGAATTTGTCGAGGAACCGCTGGAGCCGGTGGAAGTCGGCCGTATCGGTGCCCAGGCAGCCAAACAGGTTATATATCAAAAAATCCGCGATGCCGAGCGCGAGCAGATTCTGAACGATTTTCTCGAGCGCAAGGAATACATGGTTAGCGGCACCATCAAGCGCATGGAACGCGGTAATGCCATCATCGAATCTGGCAGAGTCGAGGCCGTGTTGCCGCGTGATCAGACGATCCCCAAGGAGAACCTGCGAGTTGGTGACCGTGTGCGTGCTTATTTGTCCAAAGTTGACCGAACCGCCCGGGGGCCGCAGCTGGTGTTGTCACGGATTGCGCCAGAATTTCTTATGAAGCTGTTTGAACTGGAAGTGCCGGAGATTGAGGAGGGCTTGCTGGAGATCAAAGCTGCAGCGAGAGATCCGGGTTCTCGTGCCAAGATTGCAGTAAAGTCTAATGATCAGCGGGTTGATCCGATTGGTACTTGTGTCGGCATGCGCGGCTCCAGAGTGCAGGCAGTAACCGGTGAACTGGCCGGAGAACGAGTGGACATCATTTTGTGGTCGGATGATCCGGCTACTTTTGTCATTAACGCGCTGGCACCTGCCGAAATCAGCAGCATTATGGTGGATGAGGAAAAACACAGCATGGACATTGTGGTGGATGAGGATAATCTTGCCCAAGCAATTGGCCGTGGCGGTCAGAATGTACGGCTTGCATCTGAATTGACCGGCTGGGAACTCAATATCATGAGCATGGAAGAGTCGCAGGCGAAAAATGAAGAGGAATCTTCGGTCACTCGCCAACTCTTTATGGACAAACTTGACGTAGACGAGGAAGTAGCGGATATCCTGGCGCAGGAAGGTTTTACCAGCCTGGAAGAAGTGGCTTACGTGCCGCTCAATGAAATGATGGAAATCGAGTCATTTGACGAGCAAACCGTCAACGAGCTCCGCAATCGGGCCCGTAATGCGCTTCTGACCGAGGCCATTGTCAGTGAGGAAAAAGTAGAGCATATGGCGGAAGACCTGCTCGCGCTGGAAGGCATGGACGGTCAGACTGCACGCGAATTGGCGGCGAAGGGTGTGAAAACCCAGGAAGATCTTGCCGACTTGGCGGTGGATGACCTAGTGGAAATGATAGCAATAGATGCCGAACGAGCTAAGCAGCTGATCATGGCAGCACGCGCACCGTGGTTTACCTGATCTTGGCGGATCGGGCATAGGATATTAAAGGCTACTAATTAATGGCGCAAATGAGTGTGGAACAATTTGCTAGTGAACTGGGGCTGTTGCCAGCGGTATTGCTGGAGCAGCTTCAGGCTGCTGGTGTCAGCAAGCAAATGGTCAAAGATGGTCTGACCGAGAAGGATAAAACCCAGCTTCTGGATTATCTGCGTAAGGTCCATGGTGCCAGAGAGGATAAGGACAAGATTACTCTGACCCGTCGGCAGACATCAGAAATCAAGAAATCGGATAGCACTGGAAAAGCTCGTACCATCCAGGTGGAAGTACGCAAGAAGCGCGTATTTGTGAAGCGTGATCTGGTTGACGATGTGACAGGTAAGGATGAGGCCGTCGAGCCCGCTGTGCCAGCGGCTGCTCCTTTACTTGCGCCAGCCCCTGCATCGGTGGTGGATGCTGCACAAAAGGCGTTGCGTGAGGAAGAAGCAAAAAAACAGGCTGAACTGATTGCGCGCCAAGTTGCGGAAATCAAGGAAAAGAGAGACCGCAAGAAACCCGTGGCAGCCGCGGTCGGAGAAGCTCAACCGATTGCTGCGTCAGTTCCAGTTCCAGTTCCAGTTCCAGTTCTGGCCCCAGTTCCGGTACCGACTGAGGTGGGGGCGCTCCCGCCTGCTCCAACGGAGGGAACCCTGCATAAACCGGTGGTTAAGCCGGAAGACAAGGCGGCTAAAGCCGAGAAGAAAAAGAAACAGACCAAACAAGTCATCTGGAAAGACGAGAGTACTGAAAAACGCGGACTCAAGACGCGCGGTGATTTATCCGGTGGCAAAGGATGGCGTACGCGCAGAGATAAGCACAGCAAGACTTCCAGTGAAGATCAAGGAACTCATGGTTTCTCAGCACCAACCGAGCCGGTGGTACATGAGGTGATGGTGCCTGAAACTATCTCTGTTGGGGCGCTGGCGCAGAAAATGACGGTCAAGGCCGCCGAAGTTATCAAGACCCTGATGAAAATGGGCAACATGGTGACTATTAATCAGATGTTGGATCAGGAAACCGCCATGATCGTGGTGGAAGAGATGGGCCACATTGCCAAATATGCGGCTCTGGATAGCCCTGAAGCTTTCCTGGCGGATACCGAGTTGCCCACGATAGAGCATAAAACGGAGCCGCGCGCGCCGGTAGTCACGGTAATGGGTCACGTTGATCATGGCAAAACCTCTCTGCTGGATTACATCCGTCGTACACGCGTAGCAAGCGGTGAAGCAGGCGGCATCACGCAGCATATCGGTGCCTATCACGTCGAAACCGAACGGGGCATGATCACTTTCCTCGACACACCCGGTCATGAAGCATTTACCGCCATGCGTGCCCGCGGTGCCAAGGTCACCGATCTGGTCGTACTGGTGGTGGCAGCAGATGATGGTGTAATGCCCCAGACAATAGAGGCGATACATCATGCCAAGGCCGCCAAGGTGCCGATCGTGGTGGCGGTCAATAAAATTGACAAACCAGAGGCCAATCCAGAACGCATCAGGCAGGAACTGGTGGCGCAAGGTGTGGTGCCAGAAGATTGGGGCGGCGATACCATGTTTATCGAGGTTTCGGCCAAGACCGGCCAAGGCATTGACGCATTGCTGGAAAGTGTGCTGCTCCAGGCTGAAGTGCTGGAACTCAAGGCAGCAAAGGATGCGCCTGCCAGAGGCATAGTCATCGAATCACGTTTGGACAAGGGGCGCGGCCCGGTAGCAACGATCCTGGTGCAGTCCGGAACCTTGAAGCGAGGGGATATTCTGCTGGCAGGCGCGGTGTTTGGCCGGGTACGGGCAATGTTGGACGAGAATGGCAAAACGGTGGAGCAGGCAGGCCCTTCCATTCCGGTGGAAATTCATGGTTTGTCGGAAGTGCCGGTGGCAGGAGAAGTCGTAGTAGCTTTGGCTGATGAGCGTAAAGCGCGTGAAATCGCGCTGTTTCGTCAGGGCAAGTTCCGCGACGTGAAGCTTGCCAGACAACAGGCAACCAAGCTGGAAAACCTGTTCGAGCAGAAGGGCGAGGTCAAGATACTTGCATTGATCATCAAGGCCGACGTGCAGGGCTCCTATGAGGCGCTGATCCATGCATTGGAAAAGCTCTCCACTGACGAGGTCAAAGTCAACATCATCCACAGCGGTGTGGGCGCGATCACCGAATCCGACATCAATCTGGCGCTGGCTTCCAAGGCCGTGGTGATCGGCTTCAACAGTCGCGCGGATACGGTTGCGCGCAAGCTGATCAGTGCAACCGGAGTAGATGTACGTTACTACAGCATTATTTACGAGGCAGTAGACGAAATTAAGGCAGCCCTGTCCGGCATGATGGCACCAGAACGCAAGGAAAGCATTATCGGTCTGGTGGAAATTCGTCAAGTATTCCGTATTTCCAAAGTGGGCGCTGTGGCCGGCTGTTATGTGCTCGATGGTGTCATCAGGCGCGGCTCATCAGTGCGGTTGATCCGTAATGGCGAGCTGATTCATACTGGTGAACTGGATTCGCTGAAGCGCTTCAAAGACGATGTGAAAGAGGTCAAGGCAAATTTTGAATGTGGCCTGTCGTTGAAAAACTTTAATGATATTCAGACAGGCGATCAACTGGAAGTTTATGAGATCATCGAGGTCGCGCGCAGCCTGTAAACCAGGGCAAAGCCGGCTTTGGTGTTATCGTATTCTGCAAAGCGCTATCCACGGCCCCGTGAAGCATTTTGATGGCTCGTCTTGCCCGTAAACATCATGCCCCAAGACTACTCCCGCACTCTGCGTATTGCTGACCAGATCCAGCGCGAACTGGCTGACCTGATCCACAATGAACTTAAAGATCCGCGTATTGGCTTGATCACTCTGACCGGCGTCGAGGTGAGTCACGATTATGCCCACGCCAAGGTTTTCTATACCTCACTTGGCAGTGCCGGTGACAATTTCCTGACTGATAAAGGACTGGAACACTCGGCGGGATTTCTGCGCAGTCAATTGTCACGCCGACTAAAATTACGCGTGGTGCCACAACTGCATTTTATCTACGATGAATCAGTTGAACGTGGCATGCGTCTATCGCAACTGATAGACGAAGCGGTGGCACAGGAAGGTCTGGCAGAGTAGGCACGGATAGTGCCGGACTTGTCTAAATGCCCTGCATGTTGTGAACCCTAAGCCTTTGCAGCCAAAATACATCAAACGTAATATCAGCGGCGTCCTGCTGCTTGATAAACCGTGCGGGATATCATCCAATCGGGCATTGCAAATTATCAAACGTATCTTTGCTGCAAGTAAAGCCGGGCATACCGGTACGCTTGATCCGCTGGCAACCGGGTTATTGCCAATTTGTCTCGGTGAAGCCACCAAATTCTCTTCAGCGTTGCTGGGTGCTGACAAAACCTATGAAGCAGTGCTGAGACTGGGTTATATCAGCACTACTGGCGATGCCGAGGGAGAAATTTCAGTAGCGGGCGATGTGAAACTGACGCTGCAACATGTTGAAGCAGTAGTGCAAAGCTTTATCGGCATCATTACACAGATCCCTCCTATGTACAGTGCATTGAAGCATCAGGGGAAACCCCTGTATGCCTATGCCAGGAAAGGTGTGGAAATCGAGCGGCAACCGCGTACGGTAACTATTTACGACTTACGTGTTGAAACCCTTGCAGGCGATGAGATGTGTATCACGGTCAAGTGTAGTACTGGCACCTATGTCCGTACCCTGGCGGAGGATATCGGCAGAGCACTGGGATGCGGCGGAGCATATCTGACGGCCTTGCGCCGTAGTGCTGTCAATGATTTTGACTTGTCGCAATCTTATACACTGGATCAGCTTGAGGCCATGCCGCTATCGCAACGAGACAGATGTTTGCACCCGGCAGACAGTCTCTTGCATAATTTTTCTGCTGTGATGCTGGATAGTGCATTGGTGACATCACTACTGCAAGGGCAGATGGTGGCTGGACCTCCCTCCATAAATGGCTTGATGGAAGGAGAAAAGGTTCGGCTGTATGACCGGGAAGAAAATTTCCTGGGGTTGGGAGAAGTTACGGCACAGGGTGAGATAGCCCCGAAACGGCTAATGGCAGAGGAGATATCTGCGACAGGGGTTCATCAAGCGTAAGGCTCCAGCCGAAACGGTCCATTGCTGCGGGGAGGTACTCGGTCATGCCAACGTCACCAAGTGATCACAGGTCGCCACACCTGTGGTGGCGTGGCCACATAAATGCGCTATGCTGATCAAACGATCTACCGCTCAGAGTATCCTGACAAGTGGGCATATTCCTCGGATCACTGAAGGCCACTGAATCAATTTCAGTTAGAATAGTAAACAGCTATGACCATCATCGCCGTTTTCAATCAGAAGGGTGGTGTAGGAAAAACCACTACCGCGCTTAACCTGGCCGCCGCACTCGTGCGCCACGGACGTACCCCTTACGGCATAGATCTTGACCCCCAAGCGCAGTTTGGCGCTACTGTCGGTGTCACTGCCAAAACAGGTGATGAAACCGTACTGAGTCTGTTTCAGCATAACCGCCCGTTGCATGAGTTAGTTCACGCGTCCCCCAGCGGCATCAACGTCATCCCATCACATATCGAGCTATCCAAAGTGGATGCTTTGTACGGCAAGGGTTACAACGTGGTTAACCGGCTTAACACTGGCCTGCAAGCAGAAAAGTTTGGTGACAAGGAAACCCCCCTGGTAATCGATTGCAGCCCGTTATTGAGTGTGCTCTCGCTAAACGCGCTATTTGCCTGCAACTGCCTGATCGTACCGATGTCGGCCGATTATCTCTCCATCAAGGGGGCGATGCAGATTGAGAAAACTCTTAAAGCGCTGGAACAAGTCCTCAAGCGTCGGGTCAAACGCCGTTACTTGCTGACCCGCTTTGATGCCAGGCGCCGTATGGCGCGGGATGTGTTGCAAATGGCTGAAGAAAAATTTGGTGAGGAGGTTTGCCGCACACAGATCTCGGAAAATGTCAGTCTGGCAGAGAGTCCTGTTGTCAATAAGACGATTTTTGAGTATGCACCCAGTAGTCGCGGTGCACAAGACTACGAAGCACTGCTGGCAGAACTGCTGACCGAGGGATTTATCGAGTAATCCATGCTACTTGGCGATTAAAGATAGAATGTCCTCAATGGATGTCGCCTGACCAGGTTTTACCTCTTCCTGCTTTATCTCGCAGCGTGTCACTTCGCAATGGTAGTACATCTGGCGTAGTTTACGTTCTGCATCTGCTTGGTCTTTTCCCGCGATGAGAATATTTTCGACTTTCTGCCCGCTCTGCGTCTGTACCGAAAAATAAAATTTCAACATTGTTGCCCCCGAACAATATCCATAATTATTACCCGATAATTATTCATCATAGCATGGTGATACTTTCCTCAGCCAAGTTGATAACAAGCCGGGCTCAAGAGGACACAGCAGTACCCCGAGCCGTTGTTGTCGAAAGGGGGAAATCTGCCGGCAGGCCCGCAAGTGCGTCGGCGATGCGTTGGATGCCTGCCCGAATCTGATATTCATTGACCGAAGAGAAGCCGAGTATTAGAGTACGTGCGCTATAGTCGCACTTCCCATAATCATAAGCTGTACCGGAACCTATGGAGTAGATTCCTACGCCGTGACGAAGTGCAAGTGCCTGTAGCCTGCGCGCATCCGGAAAGTCTTCTGGTAGATGCCAGGCCAGATGCAACCCGCTTTCCAGTCCCGAGAGTCGTACCGAACCAAAATGATGGTGCAGGGTCTCGATGAGACAATCACGGCGCTTGGAATAAAGGTGACGCATACGCCTCAGGTGATTGCCGTAGGCGCCGCTGCGAATAAACTCCGCCATCGTAGCTTGATCTAGCCATGCATGCCCATTGTTGAGCAGTGCCTTGGCTGAGCGTGCCGCTTGTATCAGCACTCTGGGTACGACGAGATAACCAATACGGAGTCCGGCACCCATAGATTTGGAGAAAGTACCCAGATACATGACACAACCATAATCATCGAGCCCCATAAGTGCGGTTAACGGTGAGCCGCGATACTGGAAATCTGAGTCATAATCATCTTCGATAATGTATGCACCACAGCGCCGCGCCCAGTCGAGGAGTTTCAGACGCCGTTCGATTGGCAGTGTGAAGCCAAGAGGATACTGATGAGAAGGCGTAACATATAGCAGCGTTACACCGCTCTCCGGTAGTTGTTCAACATCCAATCCGGCTTCATCCACTGGCACCGGAACCAGCTTTGCATAATAACTCTCAAAAAGAAACGCTGCTCCTTGGTAACAAGGATTTTCGGTAGCGACCAACGTCGCATTTTTCACCAGAAGCCGTGCTGCCAGATTCAATCCCTCCTGGGAACCTGCGGTGATAATGACCTGATCAGGTGAGACGCTGATTCCGCGTGCCATCCCTAAGTGGTCGGCAATCATTTCTCGTAGATTAAGCAACCCACCTGGGTCACAATATTCGCTGAATTGTGTGTTGGTGGCGGTGGATACTTTATTGATATAGCGTAGCCATATTTTGTGTGGAAATAGATCAGGATCGAGCCGGTCGGGGAAGAAATCAAAGTCTAGGTGCCGTGTACTCTTCTCCGATGGCGGCTGTCCGATAAAGGGAATTGGCGGGCGTTTGACTATCTCGGTCAGGACTGGCGCTAAAGTGGCAACCCGACGCGCCGCAGCAAGACTGGTCTCAGGTAACTCAAGATTTACGTAGGTTCCAATTGCTCTTCTGGATTGAAGATAACCTTCCGCAATCAGACGATCATAAACGAGCAGCACGGTATTACGGGAGATGGCAAGCTGCTCGGCAAGTACCCGGCTTGCCGGGATGGGTGCACCTGGTTTTAGTTTTCCGCCAAGGATAAGGTGCCGCAATTGATCAAAGATCTGGCTTTGCAGTGATTGGCGGCTACTGTGGTCAAGCACGATAGGAATTGCCATGTTTTCTTTTGCCAGCACACCTGTACGCAGGGTTCTGGCTCCAAATAAATATTTAATTCTGGCATATTCACAGTGGCTACGTAAACCAGTGTAGCAATACTAAGGTAGTTGCTGTCATCTGACATGCGGGCAGCGGGGACACTGGACAACTGGGGTGCCTCACTCGCCATCGCCCTCATC
>CAKKRD010000028.1:0-1361 GCA_919902515.1 Nitrosomonadaceae bacterium
AATCCAAGTTGAAAAACCAGCTACAATTACCCACTGATTCTACCGACGAAGCAAATTTTGCCAACCATGAAAATTCTCAGTCGTTTCGCAATTATTCTTCTGTTCTATTGTGCCCTGCCTGCCGCTGCACAAAATCGTGTTTTGCCCCTGGATAAAATCAAATTGCCGCCCGGGTTCACGATCAGTCTATGGGCGGAAGCACCCAATGCACGCGGCCTGGCGCTGGGAAAGAATGGCACGGTATTCGCCGGTTCCATGGCAGAAGGCAAGGTTTACGCCATTACCGAAAGCAATGGCGCGCGCCAGGTCAGAATCATTGCCCAAGGGCTCAATCTGCCGGTGGGTGTCGCCTTCCGTGAGGGGGCGCTGTATGTCTCTGCGATCAACCGCATTCTGCGCTTTGCTGATATCGAGCAAAAACTCGATCAACCCGGCAAACCAGTGGTAGTGACCGACATTTTTCCCCAGGAAAAACACCATGGCGGGAAATTCATCGCCTTCGGCCCCGATGGCCTGCTGTATGTAACGGTCGGTGCGCCGTGCAATAGCTGCGAGGCCGATCCGGCCAACTTCGCCATGATTGCGCACATCAAGCCCGATGGCAGCGGCCGTGAAATTTACGCACAAGGCGTAAGAAATTCAGGCGGTTTTGACTGGCATCCGGAAACGAAGGAATTGTGGTTTACCGATACCGGAAACGACTGGCTGGGCGACAATACCCCGTCCGATGAGCTCAATCACGCCCCCAGAAAAGGCATGCATTTCGGCTTTCCCTATTGTTATGGCGGCGATGTTCCCGACCCCAAATTCGGCGCCAAGCGCGACTGCAGCAAACTCACTGCGCCAGCAGCCAAATTCGATGCGCATGTTGTGCCACTGGGGATGCGCTTCTACACCGGTAAGATGTTTCCGGGGGAATATCATAACCAGATTCTTGTTGCCGAAAATGGCTCGTGGAATCGCCGTGAAAAGATCGGCTATCGACTCAAGCTGATCCAGCTAAAGAACAACAAGGTGGTGAAACAGGAAGTGTTTGCCGAAGGCTGGTTGCAGGAAGAAAAGGCATGGGGCAAGCCGGCCGATGTGCTGGTGATGCCCGACGGCGCACTGCTGGTTTCGGATGATCATGCCGGCGCAATTTACCGCATCAGCTACAAGAAACCTTAGGAACTACGAGCAAGCGCTCCAGGAATAGTCGCGGCCACATCTGTCAGGATGTGTCAGAACGTGAAGGTCCAAGGCTTGAAGGTATACGCCACTAAAATTCACCGTACCGCAGCCTTCATCGCCTGCGTAATCCGCCCCGTCTCCACGCTCACCGTGGTCACGCGCGCAAGCAGGTCGATCACTTTTTCCTTGTA
>CAKKRD010000028.1:1461-26189 GCA_919902515.1 Nitrosomonadaceae bacterium
TTTTTCCTTGTACTGGTCGAGCACCCATTCCAGCGCGCAGCGATTGCCCAGCTTGTAGTCCCATGCCTCGGGCGGAATGCCGCGCAAAGTGGTCTCGCTGTCCAGCGTAATGCTGCCCGCATCCTTGTCGGCGCGCAGCAGGGCTTTGGGTTGCAGCCCTGCTGCGCGGACTTTTTCGTCGGGGATGTCGGTGCGCTTGAGCTTGAACGGCTCGACCGATTCGTAACCGATGTGCAACTTCATCAACGCCTCGCCCCACGCCGCCCATTGCTAGAAGTCCGCGTAGAAAGGGATGCGCGGAAACTCGCGCTTCAAATTCAGCGCGTATTTCTCGCGGTACAGCGGATCGTGCAGTACGGCGTAGCAGTAGTGGAAGATGGCTTCCTTGGTGAGGGTGTCGTCATTCCCGCGCAGGTCGGAATTCAAAGAGACGCCGTCATTCCCGCGCAGGCGGGAATCCAGAGGTTTTGTTTTTTGTCCCTTCGGTTTTTTTTGAACGGACTGGATTCCCGCCTGCGCGGGAATGACGGGTGATTTGTAGTGCTGCCGGAATTGCTTGAGCGCCCAGTCAGTGATGTTGTGAACTCGTTAACCATCTTCATAACGCCAAAACGGTAAACATTCTGTTCCTGCCGCTGCGCCCACGAAATGAAGATCGGGCAAACTCGAAACACTGCAAGCCATAAATGGCTTCTGCGAGCCAGACTGGGTATAAACAATGGCTTCGTTATCCCATGCACCCCTGACAGGAAAAATAGAATCCTGCTGATAAAGTCGATGGGTAATTACGTCTGTGTAGTACGTCCATCGGCGAAAGAAGGGTCTGTATATCGCCTCCCTAACACGACTGACATCCAACGCAAGTTCAGTACCGCGAGCAAGGTGAGCTTCAAGTTCTGAGGTCCACTTGATTTCCCGCGAAACAAATTCGCCAGTTCGTGCACGATCCTTTGCGGCTCCCCAGCGCGCACGTTCCCGCTCATATATATCGATAAAATGCTTCACTTTCGTCAACAAAACATCGCGGGACTCGTCATAGACCCAGTCATCGCGGTTCGTAACAACGCCAAGAGAGTGCAACTTGAAAATTGCCCTTTCTTTTCCTGCTGTCTTCGCCGCCTTGGTGTCCTTGCTCGCCAGCGGAATCAATGTCTCAAAGTCATTATTCGTTAGGTATAGCCAGTTGCTTTGCGCATCGGGACGAATTTCATCAAATGCCAGCGTGCCGATATGATTGTTTTCCAGCCATGTGAGCTTTTCGATTGCCGAGACTGCAAAACGACCAGCAGGTACATATCTGATGCGGCACGGCGGTTTGATCTTCGTATGGTTAGCTTTCTTTACAAAAAATGACACCGCGACGCCTGTCCCAATGTTGAAAACATTACCACCGCTCGCATTCAAGTCGTCCTGCTTCTTCCAGTCACCGCCTAAGTCAACAATCCACGCCTCGCTGAATTCATCTGCAATGGTCTTGCGAAAACCATCGAACGTCCGGCTGTCGATAAAGCTGCGGTTGGTGATAAAGGCCAGCACACCGTTTTCGCTCAGCCGGTCGCTGGCCCAGCGGAAGAAGCGCGCGTACATGTCGTAGAGTTTGGTTTTCTGCGCGGTGCTCTCGTGGATGTAGGTGTCCTTGATGCGCTTGTCTATCGCGGGGTATTCGCGGTTCTTGTTGTTGTCGTTTTCGTTGGCCTGGTTGGCGTTGTAGGGCGGGTTGCCGATGATGACGCTGATGCGCTTGCTGTTCTGCCGCTTGATGCGCGCGACGTTCTCCTCGGACACACTGCCGAAAATATCCGCCGTCGTTCCCTTTGCGGCGGTGTGCAGGCCGACATTGTCCAGCGTATCGACAAAGCACAGGTTGGGGAATTCTTCGTAGTTGCCGGTGATGGCGGCGTAGGTGGATTCGATGTTCAGGTTGGCGACGTAATACGGCAGGATGGCGACTTCATTGGCGTGCAGCTCGTTGAGGTATTTGTGCTTGAGCTTGGCGGGCTGACCGCGGAAGTGTTCCAACAACTCGCAGATGAAGGTTCCCGTGCCCGTTGCGGGATCAAGAATTTCCACGTCTTTGTCGATCAGGTTTTTGCCGAAATGTTTTTCGGTGAGCCAGTCAGCACCATCGATCATGAAGCGCACGATCTCGTTGGGTGTATAAACCACGCCCAGCCGATCGGCGGCCTTGGTGTTATAAACCTTGTAAAAATTTTCGTAGATGACCTTGAGGAAAGCCTGCTTCTCGTGGTGGCTGCTGATTTGTGCAGCAGTTGCGCGGATCGCGGCGTAGTAGGTCTCCAGCCCTTTAAGCGTCTGCTTCTTCAGGTTGCCGGTGAAGAACTCGGCTTCCAGCGCATACAATTCGCGCGCTACGTTGTTGTGCTGGTGAAAGTTGCTGTCGTCAAACACCTTGGCGAAAATTTCTTCGGTGAGGATGTGCTGGATCAGCATTTCGCGCACATCGGCATCGGTGAGACCGGGATTGATGGCTTCCTGCGCGTGCACAAGAAACTTTTGCTCGGCCTTGCGGAAACTGGCGTTGGATTTGTGCTCGCGCTCAATCATCTCGCGCAGGGCTTGCAGCACGGCTGGCAGGTCGGTCTTGAACTGCTCCACCGCCGCACGGAAACCGGCAATCTCGGGCCGCTCGAAGCTGAAAAATAATTTCAGCAGCCTGGCCAGCGCGTGGGTGTCGGTCATATCGCAACGCAATACCTCGTTGCGGTTTTGCCACAACACGGCGGTGACATCGTCGGAAAAGATGATGTTGTCTTGCGGGTAGCCCTTCTTGAATTTTTTGCTGATCTCTTCTTCAAGATCATCGCTTTCGTCTTTGGCTTCCCAGTAACCCAGCGGCATACGTAGCTCATGCAACAGCGCGCCATCGACGGCGATGTTGCTTTTGGTGGCGGTCTTGAGCGGGTATTCGGCCAGAAACACCAGGCCTTGCTGCTTGCCCCTAGCCTTGAGCAAATCCTTGAACGCCTCGCGCACGATGGTCTCGCGCGAACTGCCGCTGATCTTTTTGATCAGATCGAGCTGCTTGAGGTAATCGTTGATAAGAAGCTGGCTCATGTTACCTAATTTTCTAATTGGGGTCAGACCACCAATATCGCCCACTTGATCTCGAAATAAAACTTGGGCAAAGGCCATACGGTAGTTGATTGTGCTGAACCGTCATCTGCCATGTCATACTCTCTTTAGTGCAAGAGCGAGTCAGATAGCAGGTGTCGGTTTCTTTTTAGGTTTCTTTGCTTCTTTATTTTTCCTTTGCTGACCTTTTGCCATGATGCCCTCCTAGTATTGATGATGTTCACATAGTAATAAGCGCAACCACTCGATAACTAGCAGTTGTTACTTGGATCGTTATTACTTTTTGCCGCCGTTGACTGCAGTTTTCAAGTCTGGCTTGAGCCATTTTATACTTAATCCTAGTACATAGAATCAGCGTGTTGGGATCAGAGGCGCTGAATTTATCGCGCCTGGCTGAACTGCTCGCGCAGGTTCTTCACGGCGTTGGGCTCGCCGCGAACCCGAAAGAAGGCGCCCTCACTGTCTGAGTACTCCTCCAGCACCTGACAGCTTGCGTAGATTTTCCCGCGCAGTTGCTGTGCCGACCAGGGAAGAAAAAGCTCGGCCTCAACCAGATCCTGCTGGAAAAACGCGACGATCGTCTGGCGGAGCTTCGCGACTTCGTCAGGGCGGCGTGCACTCATCACGACGCAATCCGGGTACTGTGTCCGCAAGGCCGCTGCGCGTTCAGCTTGCGCCGCTGCATCGCCGACGTGGTCGATCTTGTTGAAGACGCGGATGCGCGGCACGACATTCGCACCGATCTCCTCAAGCACTCCATCGGTGACCTCAAGCTGGCGCTCAAACCCGGGGTCGCTTGCATCGATGACGTGGAGCAGCAGGGATGCATCAAGCGCTTCGTCCAGCGTTGACTTGAACGAGGCGACGAGCCCGTGTGGCAGGTTCTTTATGAAACCGACCGTGTCACTGACGAGCACGCGTGGCACGCTCTCCGGGTGGAGGGCACGCACTGTGGTATCAAGCGTAGCGAAGAGTTTATTCGCGACCAGCACCTCGCTTCCCGTGAGAGCCCGCATCAAGGTGGACTTGCCGGCGTTCGTATAGCCGACGAGTGCCACGCCAGCGAACCCCTGGCGCTCTTGCCGCCGCGCACGCTGCGTCTTGCGCTCGACATCCATCGCGACGATTTCCTGTTGCAGTTCGGCGATACGGTCACGGATCTTGCGTCGGTCCAATTCAGTGTGCGACTCGCCGCCCCCCCGGCCACCGACGCCGCTGCGCTGCCGCCCTTGCGGCCCCGCAAGCTTCGCCGCCTCGCGCAGGCGCGGTGCCATGTACCCGAGGCGCGCGATCTCCACCTGGGCGCGCGCAGCGCGAGAGCGGGCGTTGCGATGAAAAATTTCGAGGATGACCATAGTGCGGTCCATTACCTCGCAGCCGATCTCCTTTTCCAGGTTGCGCGCCTGCGATGGTGAGATCTCGTGGTCGACCAAGATGGTATCGATATCCCGGCTATCAGGGTTAGCGACTATTTTCTCGAACTCGGCGGGTTCGTTGTTCACGAAGCTGCGTATTTCCTGCCGCTTGCCGACGCCAAGGTATGCCGTTATGTCGAAGCCTGAGCGCTTCTGCACGAACGTGCGGACGACCTCATACCCCAGTGTTTTTGCGAGTTCGCGCAGCTCGCTCAGCGACGCCTCGAACTCGTTATCGCTCACGCTCGGTAGTTGTACGGCCGCCACGACGGCGTACTTGGATTTCTCTTCAACTTCTCTTTGCATTAGGAGATTGCATATCTTGAGTGGGCGAATTCAGATAGTACCTGCAAATGTAATAGCCGCCGGCGCTGAGTATGCAATTTACAACCATGCTTGTTGCTGCTGGGCGTGAACAGCGGCTTTGGAGCAGAAGCTCGACCGTCTCCTCATGGCACATTTCGGCCCCTCAAGTACGGCTCATGACGTTGTATGTGAGATCGAGTCTGAACTGATACAGGCTATTGATCCGGCATGGTGATGTATCAACCTCGTTCCGACTGAACCGCAGAAGCCTATTCACTCTTCGGCAAGTTTAGTGCGAACAGACTTCAAACATAATCTGGCCGGATCAATAGTCCTTGGAGGAAAACACTGCTGGTAATCGTAGGTTCCTTGGCAGTGTGATATTCGGAAGGACGCGCGCCGTCTACTTTACCTCGACCGCCTTGGACAGAAGGCGGCTTAGCCGCAACCGCCGGGTGCTGCGCTATATGGATTGTTGAATAGCGTAAGCGCACAGCGCCATCAGCGCCTGCGGGAAGAGGCCGAAGGCGAGTACCGCCAGACCATTTGCGCTTATCAGCAGCTTGACATCACCCGGCGGCAGAATGGGCGCATCACTTTCAGGTTCGTCGAAATACATCAGCTTGATGATACGCAGATAATAGAACGCGCCGACCAACGAGAATAACACTGCCACCACCGCCAGCCATATGTAACCCGCATTCAATACCGCCTGCAACACTGATAGCTTCGCATAAAAACCCACCAGCGGCGGAACACCGGCCAGCGAGAACATCAGCAACAAGGTAATGAACGCATACCAGGGATTGCGCCGGTTGAGCCCCTTGAAATCGTCAATCTTTTCGGCTTCAAATCCCTCGCGTGACAACAGCATGATCATGCCGAAGATACCCAGGGTCATCAACACATAAACTACCATGTAGAACATGGATGAGCTGTAGCCGTTGCCATCCGCGCTGACTATCCCAAGCAACATGAAACCCATGTGCGAGATGGTGGAATACGCCAGCATGCGCTTGATATTGGTCTGGGCAATGGCGGCAAGGTTGCCGATGATCATGGACATCACCGCCAGGATGATGAGCATTCCCTGCCAGTCCGCCGCCATCGAACCCATACCTTCCACCAGCAGGCGCATGACAAAACCGAATGCCGCCAGTTTGGGGGCTGAACCGATAAACAGTACCACCGCCGTGGGTGCGCCCTGATAGACATCCGGCGCCCACATGTGGAACGGTGCTGCGCTCAACTTGAAGCTGATGCCGGCAACGATAAATACCAGCCCCACTACCAGTATCGCATAATCATCAATTACGCCGCCCTGGATCACTTTCTGAATCACTTCGGCAACCTGTGCAATGTTGAGCACACCGGTGGCGCCGTAGACCATGGACATGCCATACAGCAGGAAACCGGAAGCCAGCGCCCCCAGTACGAAATATTTCATTGCTGCCTCGGTGGCCACCACTGAATCGCGCCGCAACGCGACCATGGCATAGAGCGACAATGACAGCAGCTCCAGTCCCAGATAGAGGGTCAGGAAATGGCTGGCAGAAATCATCACCATCATGCCCAGGGTAGCAAACAGGGTCAGGCTGAAAAACTCGCCGTTGAACATGCCGCGCACCGCGATATAGTCACGTGAATACACCAGCACCATCGACACCGTGACATAGGTCAGCAGTTTCAGGGTATCGGCCATGGCATCGTCGACAAACATGCCGGAGAAGGTGTAGGTCGTGCCAGGAGCCAACGTAACGAAGGTAATCAGCGCGCAACCGAACAGCGCAGCCTGCGCCAGCAGATAAGCGAGGTAACGCCTCTTTTCGCCCGCCACCAGGTCAGCCAGCAACACCACGCACACCATCACCAGGAGAAATATCTCCGGATAGGCGGGGGCGAGATCAGGCGGCAGAAAATTCATTTATCATCCTTGAATAAAGCAAACTGCATTTCATCATTCCGGTTATAACTTGCCACGGGCCACATGCGCCAGCAGCTCATCCACTGTGGTATGCATCACTTCCGTCAACGGCAGCGGATAAACCCCCATCCACAGTACTGCCGCTGCCAGTATCGCCAGGATCAGAATTTCACGGCGATTGATATCCTGCAGCGCTTCCACGGCGGGGTTCGCCACTGCGCCAAATACCACCCGCTTGTACATCCACAGGGTGTAGGCCGCACCAAAAATCAGCGTGGTGGCGGCGAGGAACGCATACCAGAAATTCACCTGCATTGCGCCCATGATCACCATGAATTCGCCGACGAAACCGCTGGTGCCGGGCAATCCGGAATTAGCCATGGCAAACAGCATGAAGAACGCGGCGAATACCGGCATCTTGTTGGCCACTCCGCCGTAATCGGCGATCTGGCGCGAATGCAGCCGGTCGTACATCACGCCCACGCACAGGAACATCGCAGCGGAGATGAAGCCGTGCGAGATCATCTGCACCATTGCGCCTTCGACCCCGTAGGCGTTGAACAGGAAGAAACCCAGGGTGACGAATCCCATGTGCGACACCGATGAGTAGGCGATGAGCTTCTTCATGTCCGCCTGCACCAGCGCGACCAGCCCGATGTACACCACCGCGACCAGCGACAATGTGATCATCATGCCGGAAAGATACTGGCTGGCATCCGGCACGATCGGCAGGGAAAAACGCAGGAAGCCGTAACCGCCCAGTTTCAGCAAGATTGCCGCCAGCACCACTGAACCGCCGGTGGGCGCCTCCACGTGCGCATCCGGCAACCAGGTATGCACCGGCCACATCGGCACTTTCACCGCGAATGCCAGCAGGAAGGCAACAAATATCAGAATCTGCGGCGCCAGCGGCAATGGCAGCTTGTGATAATCCAGTATCGAGAAACTGCCGCCGGAAGTCGTGTACAGATAAATGAATGCCACCAGCATCAGCAGCGATCCCAGCAGCGTGTACAGAAAGAATTTGATTGCCGCATACACGCGATTGGGGCCACCCCAAACGCCGATGATCAGGAACATCGGGATCAGCGAGGCTTCCCAGAACACGTAGAACAGAATCGCATCGAGCGAGGAAAACACACCGTTGACGATGCCGGACATGATTAGCAGCGCACCCATATATTGCGACACCCGGTTGCTTATCACTTGCCATCCGGCGATGACCACCAGCGGCGTGGTAAAGCAGTTGAGCAGAATCAGCGGCATGGCGATGCCGTCCACACCCAGGTGATAATGAATGTTGAAGCGCTCGATCCAGGGGTGAAGCTCGACAAACTGCATGGTTCCCAGCAACGGGTCGAAGCCGCCATACAGCGGCAGCGCCACCAGCAGGCCAGCCATCGATCCAGCGAGCGCCAGGTACCTTGCCAGCTGGGCATTGCGATCGCCGCCCGTGGCGAGCACCGCGATACCAGCGAGAATAGGCAGCCAGATGATCAGACTTAACAAGGGAAAACCAGACGACATGTTTATTCCGTTATATTCGCGTATCCGGCAGACAAGTCGGGGAAATGCAGCATCCGATGGTCTGTTCTCTCATGACTATCACAACCATAAACTCATCAACACGAATACACCGACGATCATGGTGAATGCGTAATGGTAGATATAACCTGACTGGAAGCGGCGCACCAGCAAGGCGGTCCAGCCTACTACCCGTGCTGCGCCGTTGACGAAGAAGCCGTCGATCACTTTCACATCGCCGATTTTCCACAGTCCGCCGCCCAGTGCACGCGCGCCACCGGCGAACAGCCACGAGTAGAATTCGTCGATGTAATATTTGCGGTCAAGCAAGGTGTAAAGCGGCCCGGCGATTTGCTTTAGTTTCTCTGGCAAATCGGTTTTCACCATGTACAGGTACCAGGCGGTGAAAATCCCGCCGATGGAAAGCCAGAACGGTGCAGTAGAGAGCGCGTGGGTCATCATCCCCGCGATACCGTGAAATCCCTCAGCCATTTGTGCCACCGCCCCATGCTGCGGCGCAATCTGGATGGCGTCACCGAAATAGCCGCCAAACAGCATCGGCCCGATCAGCCAGCCTGCACCGACGGTGGGGATTGCCAGGATGATGAGCGGCAGCGTCACCACCCAGGGCGATTCGTGCAAATGCTCCTCGGTATGATGGTCCATGCGCGGCTTGCCATGGAAGGTCATGAATATCAGACGGAAGGTGTAGAACGCGGTGATGAACACGGTGGACAGCACGCAGAAATAGGCGAAACCGGCGCCGGGAATATCGGCGAAATGCACCGCTTCAATGATGGCATCCTTGGAAAAGAATCCGGAGAAACCGGGCACCCCGGCGCTTGCCACTGCCGCCATGAACATGGTCCAGTAAGTAATGGGCATGTATTTCTTGAGTCCGCCCATTTTGCGCATGTCCTGCTCATGGTGCATGGCGATGATGACCGAGCCTGCGCCCAGGAACAGCACCGCCTTGAAGAATGCGTGCGTCATCAGGTGGAATACCGCCATCGAATAGGCTGAGGCCCCCAGTGCCACCGTCATGTAGCCCAGTTGCGACAGAGTGGAATACGCCACCACGCGCTTGATGTCGTTCTGCACGATGGCCACCAGCGCCATGGACAATGTGGTGATGCCGCCTATTACCAGTATCACCGTCAGCGCGGTATCGGATAACTCGAATAGCGGCGACATGCGCGCCACCATGAAAATGCCTGCGGTCACCATGGTGGCGGCATGGATCAGTGCGGAGATCGGTGTCGGCCCTTCCATCGAATCCGGCAGCCACACATGCAGCGGGAACTGCGCGGATTTGCCCATGGCGCCGACAAACAGCAGGATGCACGTCACCGACATCAGCAGCCATGGCGATCCGGGAATGATTTCGATGGTCTGGGTCGCGATCTGCGGTGCTTGCGCGAATACCGCCGCATAATCCAGCGTGCCAAAATACATCAGCACCAGGCCTATGCCGAGGAGGAAGCCGAAATCGCCGACCCGGTTGACCAGGAAGGCTTTCATGTTGGCATAGACCGCTGTCGGGCGGGTGAACCAGAAACCGATCAGCAAATAGGAAACCAGCCCCACTGCTTCCCAGCCAAAGAACAGTTGCAGGAAGTTGTTGGCCATCACCAGCATCAGCATCGAGAAGGTAAACAGCGAGATATAGCTGAAGAAACGCTGATAGCCGGGATCGTTGTGCATGTAGCCGATGGTGTAGATATGCACCATCAGCGAGACGAAGCTCACCACCACCATCATCGTGGCCGAAAGCTGGTCGATCAGAAAACCGATTTCAAAGCGGGTATCGCCGGAGGTCATCCAGGTATAGACGCTGCCGTTATAGATATTGCCTTGCAACACATCCATGAAAACCGTAACCGATGCGGCTACGCACACGAGCATCAGCGCAATGGTAGCGCGATGACTCCAGGTCGGGCCGATCACGCGGCCAAACAGACCGGCGATCAGCGCCCCTGCCAGCGGTGCCAGCGGAACCAGTAAATAAAGTTTCTGCATCTCGGTCATGAAATTCGGTTATTAGTTCAGGATTGCCAAGACAGTTGCTGTCTTACAACCCCCGAAACTATCCTTTGAGTTTATTCAGGTCATCCACATTGATGGTGCGCAAGTTACGGAACAGCACCACCAGTATCGCCAGACCAATGGCAGACTCCGCTGCCGCCACGGTAAGAATGAAAAATACAAAAATCTGCCCCGACACGTCCTGCAGGTAATGCGAAAACGCGATGAAATTCATGTTGACCGCCAGCAGCATCAGTTCGATCGCCATCAACAGGATGATCACATTCTTCCGGTTGAGGAAAATGCCGACAATACTGATGGCGAACAGAATCGCACCGAGTACCAGGTAATGGGATAACGACACCAAGTTAACTGCCCCTTCTCAGGATCACATCGAACATAACCATCATTATTCTCATTCTTTCTTCTCGGACGGCATCGAAACCATTCGCACCCGGTCGGCGCGCTTTACCTTCACCTGTTGCGACGGATCAAGGAAGCGGGGGCCGGTACGGCGGCGCAGCGTTAGTGCGATCGCAGCAACTATCGCCACCAGCAGGATCACCGCTGCCAGCTCGAATGCATAAACATATTCGGTGTAAATCAAACGGCCCAATTCCTTGGTGTTGCTGTAATCGGCGGCGCGCGCTGGTGGTGCAGGCATCTGACTAGCGCTGAATTTCCGGCCCATCAGCACCATGGCCATCTCGGCCGCCATCACCAATGCCAGCAAGGCGCCGAACGGGAACCATTTCCAGAAACCTTCACGCAAACGGTCGAGATTGATATCCAGCATCATCACCACGAACAGGAACAGCACCATCACCGCGCCCACATACACCAGCACCAGCGTGATGGCGAGAAATTCCGCCTGCAGCAGCAGCCACAGTCCGGCACAGGTAAAAAATGCCAGTACCAGCAACAACGCCGCATGCACCGGGTTGCGCGCGGTAATGACGCCCAGCGCGGATGCCACCAGCACGGTCGCAAAAAAATAGAAAGTTATGTCCTGAAAACTCATATGCACTTATCGGTAGCCCGCATCCGCTTCTCTGTCTTTCGCTATTTGTTCTTCATGCCGATCACCCACCGCCAGCAGCATCTGCTTGGTATAAACCAGATCGCCGCGTTTCTCGCCGTGATATTCCAGAATACGGGTCTCGACTATCGAATCCACCGGGCAGGATTCCTCGCAGAAGCCGCAGAATATGCACTTGGTCAGATCGATGTCATAGCGCGTGGTGCGCCGGGTGCCGTCATCCCGCTGCTCGGATTCGATGGTAATCGCCAGCGCCGGGCATACCGCCTCGCACAGCTTGCAGGCAATGCAGCGCTCTTCTCCATTGGGATAGCGGCGCAGCGCATGCAGCCCGCGAAAGCGGGGAGATTGCGGCGTTTTTTCTTCGGGAAAGTGGATCGTGATTTTACGCGCGAACATGTAGCGCCCAGTGAGCATCATTCCCTTGAGCAGCTCAAACAGCAGGAAGGTACGGAAAAAATCCTTGATACGATTCATGGCTTTCTCCTGTCTCAGTGAAACCACAAATTAAGCGGGAAAGCATTCAGGAACGATGGCGGCAACTGCATCACCGCACCCAGCAGCACGATCCACACCAGCGTGATCGGAATGAATACCTTCCAGCCAAGACGCATGATCTGGTCGTAGCGGTAGCGCGGAAAAGTAGCGCGGAACCAGAGAAAAAAGAACAGCAGAAATGCTATCTTCAGCAGCAGCCAGATAAAACCGGGAATCAGGGTAAACGGTGCAATGTTGAGTGGCGGCAGCCAGCCACCCAGGAATATGAGGCTGGCCAGCGTTGCCACCAATATCATGTTGGCGTATTCCGCCAGGAAAAATACTGTAAAAGCCATGCCGGAATATTCGACATGGAACCCGGCAACGATTTCCGACTCACCTTCGGCCACATCGAATGGAGCGCGATTGGTTTCCGCCACGCCGGAAATGAAATACACCAGAAACATCGGGAACAGTGGAATCAGATACCAGTTGATAAAGCTGCCGCCCTCCTGACCCTTGACGATATCACCCAGGTTGAGGCTGTGCGACAGCATCAGCACACACACCAGCGCAAAACCCATCGCCAGTTCGTACGAAACCACCTGCGCAGCAGAACGCATCGCACCGAGAAATGCATACTTGGAATTGGATGCCCAGCCCGCAATAATGACGCCGTAAACACCCATGGAGGTCATGGCCAGAATATAAAGCAGGCCGGCGTTGATGTCCGCCAGCACCATTTCCGGAGAAAACGGTACGACTGCCCATGCCGCCAGTGCCGGTGCGATGGTCAGTATTGGCGCCATTATGAACAGGGCTTTATTGGCGCCGTTGGGAATGATGATTTCCTTCATCAGCGCCTTGACCGCGTCGGCGATGGGTTGCCCCCAGCCAGCCAGCCACGGAATGCCGAAGAAAGTCACCCGGTTAGGCCCGACGCGAATCTGCATGAAAGCGATGATCTTGCGCTCTGCCAGCGTGAGATAAGCCACACCCAGCAGCAACGGCAGCACAATGGCGACGATCAGCACCAGATTTTTCGTCAGGCTGAACAGAGCAGGCCCCCACTCAGTGCCAAAAAACTGTCCAAATAATTGTTGCGCGTATTCCATCAATAAACCCTGGATCCCACTGTCACAATTTTTCTACCGTGATTTCACCGAACATCGCGCCCAGTGCCACGGTCAGCGGATGAGCGGACGCCACGCGCACGCAATTGGCAGGCAGCTTGTCGTCACGAGCCGCCGGCAGCAGCACTTCGCCGTCACCTTGTTTTACTTTGACTGTGTCACCCGCGCGCACGCCGAGCCTGTCCAGCAATGCGCCCGGCATCCATGCCGCCGGTGCCGCAGCATCATGCGTGCGCTGCAGCGATTCGGCACGGCGTACGATGGGATCGGCCTGGTATATCGGAACTTCACCAATACGTTGAAGTCCCGCACCCGTCTGCCCGATTTCACCAACGGTAAAGTTATCCAGCCTGTTATCCAGCCACGTGCTGATATCGCTGCCGTCGGGAAAAATCTCCGCCCGCACTTGCTCCGGTGTCTCATAATCAAAACCGTCAAGTTGCAGCAGGTTGCCCAGCACTCGCAACACCTTCCACGCCGGGCGTGCCTCGCCCAGGGGTGCCACCACCCCGTTGAAGCTCTGCACACGGCCTTCGGTGTTGACAAAAGTGCCGGAAGTTTCGGTGAATGGCGCAATCGGCAGCAGCACGTCGGCGTAATCGACACTGGCGGCATGCTTTTTATAGGCGCTCATCATCACCACCAGATCCGCTGCAGCCAATGTTTTCATCGCCTGCTGCGGGTTGTGACTGTCGAATTCCGGTTCCAGATTCATCAATACGTAAGCCCGGCATGGCTCGGCAGTAGGAGTGGTGCTCATCCCTAGCATTTGCGAAGCATTGCTGCCACTTGCTCCCACCTGACTGTAGCTAGTTGATGTTCCCACGGCACCCGGCACTGCCCCGACAAGATATGCACCCACGCTGTTGGCAGCCTCCCCCAGCACACCGAAACTTGCTTCTGTAATTTGCGCGATATGCTGCGCCAGCACATGAATGTCTGCATATTGCGGATGATGCTGTGTCAGGTTGCCGAGGAAAATCGCGGCCGGCTTATTGTCAATGAGGCTGGCGGCGATCGCCCGCGCGGTATCCGTCACGCTGACGGTGTTTACTGCATTCTTCACCGCATCCGGAATCTCCACCGCTTTCAATTCAGCGGCAGCCTGCAGAACCTGCGCCAGCATCGCAGCCATTGCAGCGGGAGCCACGACAGCATGATTAGCTATTTTTGTAAGCAAATCATCATCGACCGGGTTGATCAGATTCAATTGCGCCCCCTGCTTCACCGCTTGGCGTAAACGCTGCGCGATGAGAGGATGATCCTTGCGCAGGGTACTGCCGATAACCAGCACCGATTTCAATTGTGAAATCCCGGCGATTTTCATCCCCAGCCAAGGTGCGCCTTGTGATTGACTGTCAGCACGGAAATCGGATTGACGCAGGCGATGATCCACATTCCCGCTACCCATAGTCCGTACCAGTTTCTGCAGTAGATAAAGCTCTTCCAGGGTGCTGTGGGGCGAAGCCAGCGCGCCTATGCCCTGTGCACCGTGTTTTTCTTTTGCCGCTTTCAATCCCGTGGCGACGAATTCCAGTGCGGCCTGCCAGTCGCATCCCTGCCACTGCCCATCAAGCTTTATCATCGGCGTGGTCAGACGTTCCTCCGAATTAAGCCCCTCGTAGGAGAAACGGTCCTTGTCCGAGAGCCAGCATTCGTTGATTTCTTCATTTTCGCGCGGCAGTACGCGCATTACACGATTCTGTTTTATTTGCACCACCAGGTTGGAACCAAGACCGCAATGCGGACTCACGGACTTCCGGCGCGACAATTCCCAGGTGCGGGCGGAATAGCGGAACGGTTTGCTGACCAGCGCACCCACTGGACAAAGATCAATCATGTTGCCGGACAACTCCGAATCCACTGTGCTGCCGACAAACGACAGAATCTCAGCATGTTCGCCGCGACCTGCCATACCCAGTTCCATAATGCCGGCGATTTCCTGGCCGAAACGTACGCAGCGGGTGCAGAGAATACAGCGAGTCATGTCGGTGGAAATCAGCGGTCCCAGATTCTTGTTCACCACCACCCGCTTGGGTTCCGTATAGCGTGATGCGCTTGCTCCGTAACCTACCGCCAGATCCTGTAGCTGGCATTCGCCGCCCTGGTCGCAAATGGGACAATCCAGTGGATGATTGATAAGCAGAAACTCCATCACGCCTTTTTGTGCCGTTACCGCCTGTGCGGAATGAGTGGACACTTTCATGCCTTCCACCGCCGGCGTTGAACAGGCAGGTAAGGGCTTGGGCGCTTTCTCTACCTGTACCAGGCACATGCGGCAGTTAGCTGCGATCGATAGCTTCTTGTGATAGCAGAAATGTGGAATGTAGATACCCAGCTGTCTGGCGCCATCCATGACGGTGCCACCTTTGGGTACGGCTACCTGTTTGCCATCGATCTCAATATTGGTCATTGGCTATAAACTCTTGGATTGGTCACGAGTGAGCACGCATAGAATGGGAAAACCCAATCCGTTTTATCTATGAACATCCGGATTACACCAGGCATTTCTTGTGCTCTATGTGGTATGCAAATTCGTCACGAAAATGCTGAATCATGGCGCGGACCGGCATTGCTGCCGCATCACCCAGTGCGCAAATAGTACGTCCCTGAATATTATCGGCCACGTTGTTGAGCAGATCCAGGTCTTCCACCCGTCCCTTGCCAGTTTCAATCCGGTGCACCACACGATAGAGCCAGCCGGTGCCCTCGCGGCACGGCGTGCACTGACCGCAGGATTCCTCGTAATAAAAATATGACAATCGCTCCAGCGCCCTTACCATGCAGGTGGTGTCGTCCATGATGATGACCGCGCCGGAACCCAGAAAAGAACCGGCCTTGGCGATAGAGTCATAATCCATGTCAGTCTGCATCATGATATCGCCGGGCAGTACCGGCATGGATGATCCGCCGGGAATGCACCCTTTCAGTTTCCTGCCACCGCGCATGCCACCCGCCATTTCCAGCAGTTTCGCAAAAGGCGTACCCATCGGCACCTCATAGTTGCCCGGCTTGTTGACATGGCCTGACACTGAGAAAATCTTGGTACCGCCGTTGTTGGGCTTGCCGATCTGCAGAAACTTCTCGCCGCCATTACGAATGATCCAGGGTACTGAAGCAAACGTCTCGGTATTATTGATGGTGGTGGGTTTGCCGTAGAGACCGAAACTCGCGGGAAATGGTGGCTTGAAGCGCGGCTGGCCTTTCTTGCCTTCGAGCGATTCCAGCAAGGCGGTTTCCTCGCCACAGATATATGCACCATAGCCGTGATGGTTGTATAACTGGAAACTGAAATCGGAACCCAGTATGTTGTCGCCCAACAAGCCCGCAGCACGCGCCTCATCTACCGCCTCTTCCATGCGCTCGTAGGTATCCCAGATTTCGCCATGAATGTAGTTGTAGCCGGTTCTGATACCCATCGCGTAAGCACCGATAGCCATCCCCTCAATCAGGCTGTGCGGGTTGTAATGCATGATGTCGCGATCCTTGAAAGTGCCCGGCTCGCCTTCGTCAGAATTGCACACCAGATATTTGGCCCCCTCATATTGCTTGGGCATGAAGCTCCATTTCAGCCCGGTCGGAAAACCCGCACCGCCGCGCCCGCGTAGCGCGGATTTCTTCACTTCCTCAATGATTTTTGCCGGCGGAATGTTTTCGCTCAAAATTTTTCTCAGCGCGGCATAGCCATCACGCTGTACATAATTCTTGAGGCGCCAATCGTCGGGGTCAGACGGGTTCAATCCTGCCAGAAGTATCTGGGTGAGTTGTGTCACTTGCTTAACTCCTCCAGCAGTTGATCGATCTTGTCGTCGGACATGAAACTGCACATGCGCTTGTTATTCACCAGCAGCACGGGCGCATCACCGCAGGCACCCATGCACTCGCCTTCTTTCAAGGTGAATTTTCCATCGGCGGTAGTCTGGTTGAAACCGATACCGAGCTTCTGCTTGAGACGGGCAGCTGCATCATTACCGCCTGACAGCGCGCAGGGCAAATTGGTGCAAACGGTAACCTTGTATTTGCCCACCGGCTGCAGGTTATACATGTTGTAGAACGTCGCCACTTCGTATACCGCGATCGCGGGCATGCCCAGATAATGGGCGATGAAGTCCATGGTCTCATTGGCCAGCCAGCCTTTCTCATCCTGAGCAAAGGCGAGTGCCGACATCACCGCCGATTGTTTCTGATCGGCAGGATACTTGGCGACCTCGTGGTCGATTTTTTTAATGGTTTCGGCGCTTAACATCTTGAATTGGCAGTTTAAATTTGCAGCGGCACTATCTGTCTATCTCACCAAACACAATATCCTGCGTGCCGATGATGGTTACCACATCGGCGATCATATGGCCCCGCGCCATCTCATCCATTGCCGCCAGATGAGCAAAGCCGGGCGCCCGAATTTTCAGGCGATAGGGCTTGTTGGCCCCGTCCGATATCAGGTAAATGCCGAACTCACCCTTGGGGTGCTCAACCGCTGCGTAAACTTCCCCCGGCGGCACATGGATGCCTTCGGTAAAAAGCTTGAAGTGATGGATCAGCTCTTCCATGTTCTGCTTCATTCCGAGACGCGCAGGCGGTGCTACCTTGTGATTGCTGGTTATCACCGGGCCGGGATTTTTGCGCAGCCATTCGACACATTGCTTGATGATGCGGTTGGACTGACGGAACTCCTCCATCCGCACCAGGTAACGGTCATAGCAGTCACCGTTGACTCCCACCGGTATGTCGAAATCAACCCGGTCATAAACTTCATATGGCTGTTTCTTGCGCAGATCCCACTCCACACCGGAACCGCGCAGCATCGGGCCGGTGAAGCCCAATGCCTTGGCACGTTCAGGCGACACCACGCCGATACCTACCAGACGCTGTTTCCAGATACGGTTATCGGTAAGCAGGGTTTCATACTCATCCACATAAGTAGGAAAGCGGTTGGTGAAATCCTCAATAAAATCCAGCAGTGAACCCCGGCGGTTTTCATTGAGTGCCTTGGTGTCCTTCTCGTTATGGATTCTCGATGCCTGGTATTGCGGCATTGAATCCGGCAAATCCCGGTAGACTCCCCCGGGACGATAATAAGCAGCGTGCAATCTGGCGCCGGATACCGCCTCATAGCAGTCCATCAGGTCTTCACGCTCACGAAAAGCGTAGAGGAACATGGTCATTGCACCTACGTCCAGCGCATGCGCACCTATCCACAGCAGGTGGTTGAGGATGCGCGTAATCTCGTCAAACATCACCCGGATGTACTGTGCCCGCAACGGGACCTCAAGTTGCAGCAGCTTCTCGATGGCCATCACATAAGCATGCTCATTGACCATCATCGAAACGTAATCCAGCCGGTCCATGTAGGGAACCGATTGAATGTAGGTCTTGTTCTCGGCGAGCTTCTCGGTGGCGCGATGCAGCAATCCGATATGCGGGTCGGCGCGTTGAATCACCTCACCGTCCAGTTCCAGCACCAGGCGCAGCACGCCATGCGCTGCCGGGTGCTGCGGGCCGAAATTCATGGTGTAGTTGCGGATCTCAGCCATGGCTGACAATTTCCCGCTGCGGCAACTTCATTCGCTATCTCCGTAATGCTGTTCGCGGATCACACGCGGGGTGATTTCACGCGGCTCAATGCTGACCGGCTGGTAAATTACCCGTTGCTGGTCGGGGTCATAGCGCATTTCCACGTTACCGGTTAACGGAAAATCCTTGCGGAAGGGGTTGCCGATAAAACCATAATCGGTGAGGATGCGACGCAAATCCGGGTGGCCAGTAAAAACAATGCCGAACAGATCAAATGCCTCGCGTTCAAACCAATTGGCGACCGGCCATATTCCCACCACCGAATCCAGCACCGGGAATTCGTCTTCATCGGCGAAGACTTTGACGCGTAATCTGCAGTTATGACTGATGGAAAGCAGATGATAGGCAGCAGCAAAGCGCTTGCCTTGCCAGTTGGCCTCGGCGATTGACTCAGCACCATAGGTTAAATAATCCACCCCGCACACGTCGATGAGAGTGTCAAAATCCAGTTCGGAATGATCCCGCAGGGTTTCCATCACCGATAACGTGTCGGCAGGATGCAGCACAATGGTCAATTCACCCAGTTGCTCACTGGTGCTGACAAGTTTGTTGGCCAGCACGTTCTGCAGGCAAAGGGAGAGCTTTTCCAGACGGGGGGAAGGCATATATGATTCAGCGGGCGATGGTGTTGGTACGTTGAATCTTGTTCTGCAGCTGAATAAGGCCATAAAGCAGTGCTTCCGCTGTCGGTGGACAGCCTGGCACATAGATATCCACTGGTACGATGCGGTCACAGCCACGCACTACCGAGTAGGAATAGTGGTAGTAGCCGCCGCCATTGGCGCAGGAACCCATGGAAATCACCCAGCGTGGCTCGGCCATCTGGTCGTAGACTTTACGCAGCGCGGGCGCCATCTTGTTGCACAACGTGCCGGCCACGATCATCACGTCTGATTGACGCGGGCTGGGGCGGAAGACGATGCCAAAACGGTCAAGATCGTAGCGTGATGCGCCAGCCTGCATCATTTCCACTGCACAGCAGGCAAGGCCGAAGGTCATCGGCCACATGGACCCGGTTCGCCCCCAGTTAATGACTGAATCCAGGCTGGTGGTAACGAATCCTTTTTCCAGTACACCTTCGATACTCATAGGGTTAATCCCACTCCAGAGCACCCTTCATCCACTCGTAGATAAAACCAACGACGAGGATGCCGAGAAAAACCATCATGGCGATAAAACCAAACGAACCGATCTCGTTCAGTACTACCGCCCAGGGAAACAGGAATGCAATTTCCAGATCAAATAGAATGAAGAGAATGGCAACCAGGTAGTAACGCACGTCGAATTTCATGCGTGCATCCTCGAAAGCCTCGAAACCGCATTCATAGGGTGAGAGCTTCTCGCTGTCAGGACGGTTAGGGGCCAGTAACCAGCCGCACGCCATGGCTCCGCCACCGACGGCAAGACCGACCAGAATAAACAGCAGGATGGGGAAATAATTTTCGAGCATCGTTGTAACTGGAAACCGAGAATTAACGGGAAAAGATGTCGCAAATGCTCAATTGGTACTGCTTGCGCCTAATTGCTAGCTCCTGATCCTGTTCTCCAGAATTGGTGCCGACGGCGAGACTCGAACTCGCACAGCTTTCGCCACCGCCCCCTCAAGACGGCGTGTCTACCAGTTTCACCACGTCGGCGGCTTAATTTGAATTCTGAGTTTAAAAACTACCTTGAATTGGAACGCAGCCTCAATCAATTGTTCAATCAATTGATAAATTAATTTATTCCGGTATCTCTCTGGCTTTGGAGGCATCATCATTTGCTGGCATCGCCGGGGCAGATCCCGCCGGCTTGGATGACTGGGCCGGTATCGCCCCCTCCATCACACCTTTGGTTTCGGTCTTGTGGCCGGAAAAATACGTAAGCCCGAGACTGGTAACGAAAAACAACGCTGCCAGTACACCCGTAGTCCTACTCAGGAAATTTGCCGAGCCGCTGGCGCCAAACAAACTACCTGATGCGCCACTACCAAAAGCGGCGCCCATGTCAGCACCCTTGCCGTGTTGCAGCAGAACCAGAACAATTACCGCAATGGCCGCTACTACATGGATTATCCAGATGAATGTTTCCAATGTTTACTCCAAAAAAATTAACTCTGTGCTGCACGACAGATTGTGATGAATTCGTCGGCAACGAGTGAAGCGCCGCCGATCAATCCTCCATCAATATCTGGCATGGCAAATAGCTCCGCAGCATTATTCGCTTTGACGCTGCCGCCATAAAGAATCTGTAACTCCGTAGCAACTCCAATATCATGCGCAGCGACTCTATTGCGGATGAAGGCATGGACGTCCTGAGCCTGCTGCGGTGTGGCAGTTTTACCGGTACCGATGGCCCATACCGGCTCGTAAGCCAGCACCGATTTAACCAGCGCATTTACGCCCAGTAACTCGATTGCCGCGTCCAATTGCTCCGCTATCACTTGCTCGGTAACCGTGGCCTCGCGCTGCTCCAGGGTTTCGCCAACACACAGAATAGGCGTCAATCCGGCTCCTTGCGCGGCCCTGAATTTTAGCGCCACGGTACGGCTATCCTCACCATACAAGGCGCGCCGTTCCGAATGGCCAACAATTACATAGCGACAAGCAAAGTCCGCCAGCATTGCCGCGGATACCTCACCTGTGTAGGCACCCTTGTCGTGCTGACTCACATTCTGCGCACCCCAGAAGATATGGGTAGGTTGCAGCAATGACTGCACCTGTGACAGATAAGGGTAAGGCACACACACGACGCAGTCCGCTCCGCGCAGCCCTGCTGTCCCGGTGACAATCATGTCCAGCAGGACTCGATTCTGCGCTATTCCGCCATGCATTTTCCAGTTGCCAGCAACCAGCTTCGAGCGCATAGCCGTCTTTGTCCCTAAAAGGTGCGAATGTTACCCGTTCACGGGTACCCGGTCAATCGCGGGAAGCAAATGTGGAGAACTTTATGGGTATCGCCGGCTCGAAAAAATGAGCACAAAACAGATGAACCTGGAGCACTGAGAGCGATGCAGAATGCAACCATTCCGTTTATTGTCTGGCATTGTTGCCGACTATCGTCGTAACCGCGTGTAGTACAACGTTATTTCCGGGCTGGTCAACCAAAACGGCCGGTGATGTAGTCTTCCGTTTGCTTGTTCATGGGTTTGATGAAAATAGTGTCGGTGACACCGAATTCAATGAGTTCGCCCAGATACATATAGGCGGTGTAGTCCGACACTCGTGCCGCCTGCTGCATGTTGTGAGTAACGATGAGAATGGTAACCTTGTCTTTCAGGTCAGTGATGAGCTCTTCGATGCTGGCAGTGGCGATCGGATCGAGCGCCGAGGTGGGCTCATCGAATAACAGAATTTCAGGATCGGTGGCAAGCGCGCGCGCAATGCACAAACGCTGTTGCTGACCGCCGGAGAGATTGAAAGCCAGTTGATTCAGACGGTCTTTCACTTCATCCCACAGCGCTGCGTCGCGCAAGGCCTCTTCCACCTTCTCGTCCAGCACGGCACGCTGCCTTACACCCCGCACCCGCAGGCCGTAAGCAACATTTTCATAAATTGACTTGGGGAAAGGGTTGGGTTTCTGGAACACCATGCTGATGCGCATGCGTACTTCAATCGGATCCACGTTGCTTGCAAGAATATTGACGTTGTCCGGATGCAGAATAATCTCGCCCATATAGCGGTTGCCGGGATAAAGATCGTGCATGCGGTTAAAGCAGCGCAGAAAAGTGGATTTACCGCAGCCGGACGGGCCTATCAGCGCAGTTACCTGTTTTTCATGCAATGCCATGTTGATATTTTTAAGCGCATTGAACTCACCATAGTAAAAACTCAAATCCCTGACTTCAGATTTGTACTGGGTTGGCGTGGCGTGTACAACAATGCTCTCGTGCATGCGATCCTCTACCATTTTATTTTCTTACGCATGTGATAGCGCAAATAGATGGCCAAACCGTTCATGGCAAGGGTCATCACCACCAGCACCAATCCTGCCGCCGCCGCGTTCAACTGAAATGCCTCTTCCGGCCGCGATACCCAGTTGAACATCTGAATCGGCATCACGGTGAACGGCGACGTCAACCACTCGAAAGACAGAAAAGGAAATTCGGCCTGGACCGGTGACGGTGGCAGAAAAGCGATAAAAGTCATCGCACCGATGGTGATAATAGGTGCAGTTTCGCCAATCGCACGGGCCAAGCCGATAATAATGCCGGTCAAGATACCTGCTGCTGCATAGGGGATCAGATGATCAGAGACGGTTTGCCACTTGGTCGCGCCGAGCGCATAAGCACCCTCACGGATGGCTACAGGAATGGCGCGGATGGCCTCACGGGTGGTGACGATCACTACTGGCAGGATCAGCAATGCCAGTGCCAAACCCGCCGATAGAATACTCTGACCGAATCCCAGTTGATACACGAACAAACCCAATGCCAGCAGTCCGTAGATGATGGATGGCACCCCGGCAAGATTGGTGACATTGATTTCGATGATCTCGGTCACGAGATTCTTCGGCGCGTACTCTTCCAGATAAACGCCCGCCCCTATGCCCATCGGTACCGCCGCTGCAATCGTCACCAGCATCACCAAGGAAGTACCGACCCAGGCTGACAGTATCCCTGCCGACCCTGGGCGCCGCGATGGAAAGGAAGTGAAAAAGTCCCACGACAGGCGCGGCATCCCATCGATAATCATCTGCGCGAATAACACCGTGAACGTGAGTACTGCGATCATTAACGCAAACATGCCAACAGCCATGAACATCAGATCCCAACGTTTGTGGCGTACGATGATGGCACGAATTTCGTGCAGTTTATCAGTGTTGCTCATCAGCCCAGATCCGTAGTACAGAGTGCAACGCACTCATCTGTATGTTGAAAATTCGATAGCCAAGGTGATAATGCGTAGTCGGCAATTGGCTCAGGCTCAATAAATTTCACGATAACGCTTACGCAAGATATGACCAATGATGTTGAATGAGAGCGTCATTAACAGCAGTGTAAGTCCGGCAGCAAAAATAGTCTGGTAGCCGATGCTGCCGTGGGGCAGATCACCCAGGCTCACTTGCACGATGTAGGCGGTGATGGTTGCCGCTGGTTCCATCGGGTTCCAGGTGAGATTGGGCTGCATACCGGCTGCTACTGCCACCACCATGGTTTCTCCCACTGCGCGGGAAATACCGAGAATATATGCTGCAGCAATACCGGAATAAGCCGCCGGCATCACTACCCGGATGGCGGTCTGGAAGCGCGTCGCACCCATTGCATAGGAACCTTCGCGCATGCTCATGGGTACAGCGCGCATCGCGTCCTCGGATAGGGAGCTCACATAGGGAATGATCATGATGCCCATCACCAATCCGGCGGAGAGCAGACTGAAACCCGGTAACTCAGGAAAGATTTTCTGTAGTAGTGGTGTGACAAACAGCAGCGCAAAATATCCGTACACGATAGTGGGTACGCCGCCCAGCAACTCAAGAAACGGTTTGGCTATCTCACGCACGGCGAAAGGTGCGAACTCGGAAAGATAGATTGCGATGATAGTACCCAGCGGAATCGCTACCAGTAGCGCCACAGCTGAGCTTACCAGCGTGCCGGAAACCAGCGGGAGTATGCCATAGTGCGCATCATCAAACAGTGGCGTCCATTGGGTGTCCGTAAGAAAATCCCAAATCGAAACATGCTGAAAAAAATCAAACGATTCTTTTACCAGCATCACCACAATGGCCAGCGTGATCGCAACCGAGGCGAATGCCGTCAGAAACAGCAGTGCCTCAATGAAGCGTTCGCGCAAATTGCGACGATAACTGTACCCAAGTCTTCTGGGCTGGCTGATTTCAGCGGGAGATTTTGCTGTCACGGACAAATGCCTTTTGAGGGGGAAGGAGATCTCTCGGCCAAGCCGAATACTACGATGGAAATGTTACAGTCTCGTGACACACGCGCTGAATTCGGCAGCAATCCTTCATTCTTTCTTGCAGACATTTAATTATCTCTTTGAATTGGTTATGAGTATTTGGATCGCTCGCGGTAGACTGTTAACCCATTGCATCCTCCTTTGCGACAGGCTCAAGGCCCAATATTACTCCCCGGATTACTCGCCGGTTATACTCGCTCCGGCATAATCCCATGTGCCAGAATGAAATTTGACCCTGGGAAGTCCGTTTTGTTATAATCTCGGTTCACTGGCGCGGGGTGGAGCAGTCTGGCAGCTCGTCGGGCTCATAACCCGAAGGTCGTAGGT
>CAKKRD010000029.1 GCA_919902515.1 Nitrosomonadaceae bacterium
CTAACTTTTGATCGAGTCAGAAGAATCAGGCTGACCGTAGCGCTCGGTCAAACCTAGTGAGTCCCCCGGCATAGCCGGGGGATTGCCTTATTTATTCAGCCAGCCCCGGCATGGTTTCGCCGTGAACTTTTGCTGGCTTGGAAAAGTCACCTTGCCTGAATTCCTCGGAAATTTCCGACAGATGAGTTCGTATCAAGCCGATTTGTTTTGTATCGGATTTGTCTTTGACGATAACCTGCTGTACCCCTCCCTTTACTATCTTGGAAAAAACATGTGTGGTTTTTTCCAGATCGAATGGCATTACATGTGCGCCGCGCTGCGCGACCTCATCGAGTCGCTTCTCATCCGCTTTATCCGCGGCATGAACAGTGATTGTTGCAAACAGCGAAAATCAAGAAAGGTACGATAAATAGTTCCATCATTTTATTTCTCCTTTAAGTTACTTGCGGCACAAGATTAATATAATCTCTGTCCCGACGACTGCCCTATCAGGTTGAGGTGAAGCCCTCAAAATCACCAGACTGCAAGAACAATATCAGTTACCTCGGGTACGGGCAGTCAACTTCTCTGAGCTCACTTTGAAACCAAGAAATCCAGCTTACTTTATAACTAGACCACGCCTTGCCAGCCAGTGAGATTTTTTAAGCAGGCTGGCCGTTTTGGCCGCCTAAATAAGCCACTCGGGATGCAGAATCATGATGCCGCCAAGCGCCAGCATCACAGCTCCGCTCAGAAGCTTGAGCCAACGGCCTGCGCGCTCAGTAAGCTTGCGGTTGCTTAACGCAATCACCGCCGCCGCGACCATCAGCGAGTCGTCGGCTATGTAGCCAACGATGTAAAGACCCAAATAGGCATAGTGCGCTGGCATGCTCAGATCGTGCTGGGCCAGCACCGCGGTATATATCGCCGGGAAGCCGGCTGTACACAGCAACTCGATGAAATTCACCATGACGGCAAGCACGGCAACTGCCATCAGCGCGGGCAAAAGCGTGTCAGCGCCCAGTACCGCTCGCATCCGGGCATATAGACCGGGTTTTACAGAGGCCGGAACGGACAGCGAGAAACCCCGCCCCCAGACGAAGAAATCCTTCACATTGATCCCGCCGATGGCCAGCGCCATACCACCCAGTACCCAGCGCAAGGCTGTGGAAATACCGATCACCAGAAAGACGTTGAGCCAGGCCGCCATGAACGCGTAATATACCGCGCCACTCACCAGCACGAAGGTGCCTGCGATCAGCGCCATCCGTTTGCGGTCCTGCAAGTGCACAAGCAGCGAAAGCAGGAACAGCAATACCCACATTGCACACGGGTTAAAACCGTCGAGCAGACCCATTGCCAGAGTGAATAGCGGCAGGCCTAAGCGGGAGGCGCTGAGCGTACCGAACAGCGCGGTCTCGACGTGCTCCGGATGTGTCGAAGTCTGTTCAACCAGCGCTGCCAGCAAGGGGCCGGTGCGTTCTGCGTTGTCAAAGCCCACAAGCACCCTGCCATTAATGACGAAAGTTGGCACGCCCGGTGGCCAAATTCCTGCATTTTGGGAGTACCGCGCCAGATCGTCGCGGGCGACTGAATCATGGTCCACCGAACGGTAAACGATCCGTAACTCCGGCCGTTCGCTGGCAAATCCTGAGAGGAATGCCTCGGCTCTGGCACAGTGCGGGCAGCCCTCGCGCACAAAGACTTCGAGCACACCCTCTGCGGCAGCAGGCTGCGTCCTTTCGTTTGCCGCCAGCAACGGTGGCGCAAACAGCAGTGCCGCCAGCATGAGCCACCGCAGGATAAAAACGGGAAATGATTGCCGCTTGCTGCTGTGGAAATCGCCGACGCACTCTGGTTCACGCCCCAAGCCCATTTCCGCCCGGTTCTCGCTGGTAATGCTCGGCTGATCAAGCATGTTCCTGCCGGACCAGCCGGCGTGATTATGCCTGTCCAGAGACAAGCGAGGCGGCGCGTTCGCCGGCCAGGTCAGGGAAACGCCGGTATTTCCGGCTCGGTTCCTTCGATCTGCGCCTGAGGCAGATGCTGCTTCACGCGCGCTTCAATCTCATCGACCCGATCCTTTGGCACATCGGCCAGCACCAGCAGTTCACCTGCTTCGATCGCGTCCTCGAACTGTTTAATCCGGGTATTGCCGACGCTCATCCCTACCATGCCGCCAGCCCACGCACCGACGCCTGCACCCGCGAGAGTGCTTGCCAGCAGGACGCCACCCGCAATTACCGGCGCGGTGGCGGGAAGAGCGATCGCAACCAGTCCGGCGAGAATGCCGGCTGAGCCGCCAAGCGCCAGTCCATGTTCCACCGCAGGAATGAAATCGCTCTTCTGCAGCAGGTTGGCTTCGGGCAGATCCTCCAGCGGTGTGCCGCGCTTTGCAACCACGTGGATGTGCCGTTCCTCAATCCGCGCCAGAAGCAGTTCATCGACGATACGTTTGGTGGTGTCAATGTCAGGAACAAGAAAATAGATTCGTCGCATCATGACCTCCTTGAAGTTGTGACTAGGGTATCATTCAGGGTGGAAACTCAATCCCCCCTATTTTTCAGACTAGGATGACTTACCTGAAAAAGCAATGTTCCGCGGCCTCAAAAATTCAAAGTTCCAGGTAAGCACATTTGTCCACTGAAGACATGCACAAAGATGTCGGCACACCCCACAACAGGTTCTCACACAGCCAATTCTTTAATAATGGCCAGCAGCCTGATCAAGACACGGTCTGGAATTCTTGCTCCAGTACAATACAATGCATCAGAAATTTGTGCTATTTATATACAAATGGGCGCATTATTTATAGATTCGGCGCTCGCCTCAACCACCAGGGCAAACACTTCTCCACTTGTGAGAAGTACGGCAACAACCAAGCAGCGGATTTTCCGCTGAATTGTGACGCAAGATTCCTTCAAACACTCAGGAGAAAATACCATGATCAGCAGAAAATCCATGACCTCTATTGTCGTTGGTTTTGTCTCTGCCATTACTCTGGGTACCGCCCCCATCGCGTCAGCGGATTCCAATCAAGTTATCTCCCAATCTCGGGATAAAGGCTTAATGGTTGCCGAGGCCCACCAGCATGGCGAAGGTAAAGGTAGTGGCGGCAAGCATGGTGAAGGCAATTGTTGCGGTGGCATGATGGGTGACATGGAAGGCATGATGCAGCATGGCCATAGCTATGCGCACATGATTGCCTCCCACGCGGATGCATTGAAGCTGTCCGATGCGCAACTCGGCAAGATTGTCCGTCTGCACTTTAAACATGCACAAGAACATCAGCAGTTCAAACAAAGAATTCATAAAAGCATGATGGAGTTTCATCAAGAAAGCATGAAACCGAGCACAGATGATGTTACGTTACGCAAGCTCGGCAAGGATCATGCGGAGGCTTTCAATGCAATGATCGAGCAGCACATCAGAGATCGTAATGCAGTGCATGCCATTTTATCGGCCGACCAAAGAAATCAGCTTAAGACCATGAAAATGGATCATGGCATGCATGGCGGCGGTCATGGACAGAATTGAATAAATGATGGCCAACTATTGTTGAGCCATTATGCGAGTCGGACCATATTCTGCTTTCAATTTTCTATCTAACGGAGAGGTTGCCATGACTTTACGCTTGGGCGATACTGCACCTGATTTTGAGCAAGATTCCACCATCGGCAGGATCAGATTTCATGAATGGGCGGGTGATTCCTGGGTGGTGCTGTTTTCGCACCCCGCCGATTTCACGCCCGTCTGTACCACCGAACTCGGCTTGACCGCGAAACTTAAGCCTGAGTTTGACAGGCGCAACGTCAAGGCAATTGGCTTGTCGGTTGATCCGGCAGACAAGCACGTGGAATGGATCAAGGACATCGAAGAAACGCAGAATACCGTAGTTGGCTTTCCGATCGTCGCGGATGAGGATAAAAAGGTCGCCGTTCTGTACGACATGATTCACCCGAATCAGTCGGGGACCATGACGGTACGTTCGCTGTTCATTATCGATCCGAAAAAGAAGGTACGTCTGATCATTATCTATCCAATGAGTACCGGGCGTAATTTTGTCGAAGTGTTGCGTGTCATCGATGCGCTGCAACTGACCGACAATTATTCGGTCGCGACGCCGGGCAACTGGTGCGATGGTGATGACGTAATTATCCCGCTGACAATACAGGACGAATCGGTCATCAAACAGAAGTTCCCGAAAGGCTATGTAGCGCCACGCCCGTATCTGCGTATCACGCCGCAGCCGAACAAATAATCGGTAGTCATAATACGGCAGCGGAAGTGCCGGACCCTGTGGGCGCTGCTTATTCCCGCACGCCGGCCACTCTACTCATAGGAAGAGCTGCCATATTGGCGTCTGAGGTGGTCGATATCATTCAGCCGGATGCGCTTGTTATCGACGTTGATGAGTCCGTCTTCCTGCAGCCTGGAGAGCGCACGACTGATGGTTTCCAGCTTCAATCCCAAGTAACTCCCGATTTCCTCACGCGTCATGCGTAGATTAAAATCCAAGGGTGAATAGCCTCGCTTGGCGAAGCGGTGCGAAAGATTGAGCAGGAAAGCAACCAGGCGCTCTCCCGCTTTCATGCCGCCAAGCATCAGCATCCCACGATCGCGCACGATTTCGCGGCTCATAATTTTGTGGAAATGGTGCATTAGTGACGGAATGGTACGGCCAATCCCTTCCAGCTTGGCGAAGGGGATCTCACATACTTCGCTATCTTCCAGCGCCACTGCATTGCAAGTGTGCGTATCCGCGCTGATGGCGTCCAGCCCCAGTACTTCTCCTGGCATATGAAAGCCGGTGACCTGCTCACGCCCATCCTCTTGTAGTACATAAGTCTTGAAGAAACCACTGCGAACAACGTGAAGCGAGTGAAAACTCAGACCGGCGCGATGCAGGTGTTCACCACGCCGAATTTTATGCCGCTGATTGACCAGGTGGTCGAGAGCTCTGACTTCCTGCTCGTCAAGTCCCACCGGCAAACATAACTCCCGCAAGCTACAGGAAGAACATCTGGCCTTGATGCAGGGTATATTGCAATTTTTCGGCATTAGAGAATCTGGCGACATGGGGTTTCCCCTTTCTGGATATGAATAGCGGAAATAGCGCTCTAGTTTGATTTAAATCAAAACAAGATGCAACCGTTACAGACATCATTCTGTCCGTAACACTACAAAAAGAGTGAATGTTCTATTTATGGAGATTGGATTATGAGATTTGCACCCTTCGCTGCCGCTCTGGTGGTACTGACTCTGACCGCCTGCGGTAGACCTACAGCACCAGAATCCCCTGATGTTTCAACATATGGGACTGTCATTAAGCAAGATCACCATATTCCCGAGAAAGACAGGGATGCTGACCAGAAACCTGCCGAGCAGAAACCTTGATGCATCTGCAGTGTTTAAGCACTGACGTGCCAATTTGGATTTTTTGAACCCTCATTTCTTCAAGTGGTTAGGGTTGTTTTCCAGCAGTGTTCACCTTATTTGTCGCAGGCGCATCAGCGCAAAGATCGCTTCCCGGCTCGAACCAGGCAAGTTTCTGATGTAGCTTCACCACCTCGCCGACGATGATGAGAGTGGGAGGAGTCAGATTGGCATGGACAGTCAGATCGGGCAGTGTTTCCAGCGAACCCACCAGCACCCGCTGCTGGTGGGTAGTGCCTTGCTGCACAATAGCGGCAGGCATTGTGGCTGGCAGGCCGTGTGCAATCAACTGCCGGCACAGCACCGGCAAGCCCAGCAGCCCCATGTAAATCACGATGGTCTGGTGTGGCCGCGCCAGCGCCTGCCAGTCCAGATCCACGCTGCCGTCCTTGAGGTGGCCGGTGACGAAAATGCACGACTGCGCATAATCCCGGTGGGTGAGCGGAATGCCGGCATAGGATGCCACCCCGGAAGCCGCCGTGATGCCCGGCACCACCTGGAACGGAATGCCATGGCTGGATAGTGTTTCAATTTCCTCGCCACCGCGACCGAAGATGAAAGGGTCTCCGCCTTTCAGCCGCAGCACGCGCTTGCCCTCTTTCGCCAGCCGCACCAGCAACTCGTTGATGGATTCCTGCGGCATGGCGTGATTGCTGCGTTCCTTGCCCGCATAGATGCGCGGCGCATCCCGGCGCACCATGTCGAGTATCGCAGGCGAAACCAGACGGTCATACACCACCACGTCCGCCTGCTGCATCAGGCGCATTGCGCGGAAAGTCAGCAGGTCGGGGTTCCCCGGCCCGGCGCCCACCAGATAAACCTCCCCCTGCGGCATATCGTCGGCCTCGCTTTGCAGCGAACGCTCCAGATAATCCTGCGCCGCCTGATCCTTGCCGGCAAACACCATTTCGGCGAAGGGTCCCTGCAATGCTTTTTCCCAGAACATGCGCCGCTTTTCCGGGTGAGAGAACCGCGATTTCACCCGCGCACGCAAATTGGCGGCATAAGTCGCCAGGCGTCCGTATGCTTCCGGGATCATGGTCTCAAGGTGTGCGCGCAGCAGTCTCGCCAGCACCGGCGATGTGCCGCCGCTCGAAACTGCGATCAGCATGGGAGAGCGATCGACGATGGACGGCATGATGAAGGAGCATAAATCGGGGTCGTCCACCACATTGACCGGAATGTGCAGTTTCCCCGCAGCTTCAGAAACCTGCCGATTGACCGAGCGGTCATCGGTGGCGGCAATCACCAGCACGACATCGTCAAGATGATCGGGACGAAAAATCTCGGTGCGATGCACGATGATTCCCTGGTGAAGTTGCTCGTTAAGTTCAGCACCAAGCTCCGGAGAGATCACGGTGATGCGAGCGCCCGCCCGCAGCAGCAGAGCGACCTTGCGCGCAGCCACCTCCCCGCCGCCAACCACCAGGCAGTTGCGGTTCTTTATGTTGATAAAAATTGGTAGAAAATCCATTTGTCCTGTTTGCATCGTGGCGGATAAGCATTCGCCTCGCTTTGCCTGAATATACGCTGAGAAGAACTGATCAGGCAGCTACAAGGAGCGCAATTTGATCCCTGACGGGATGGTAAAGTATGATGCTGTCGGTCGCAATGATATCGCACAAGAGGTACCTCGACTTCCTGCCCCGCTTTTCACAATCAATCGGGTGGCGTGTGCGATTGCATCTGATTGAATGAACAACCTTAAGGGTGCCTCTAAAAATTCAAAGTTCTAAACAAAACGAGGCGGGAACAAAAAATGTAGACGCAGCATATGGTCGATATGTAAGGAAACATTTTTTGTGAGCAACGAAGTATTGTGACGAAATCTGGATTTTTAGAGGCGCCCTAAATAAATGCAGAAAATACCACTGATTATACTTACCGGCTTTCTTGGAAGCGGCAAGACAACCTTGCTCAACGGCCTGCTGAAGACGCCGCAACTTGCCGACAGCGCCGTACTGATTAATGAGTTCGGCGCGATCGCACTTGATCACCACCTGATTGAAGCGGTACCGGAAAGTACCGTGGTGCTTGGTAACGGCTGTATCTGCTGTGCCATGCGCGGCGAACTTTCCGGCGCTCTGCGCACTCTGTTCTGGCAGCGGCAGGACAAGAAAATACCGAACTTCAAACGTGTGATCATCGAAACCACCGGTCTGGCCGATCCTGCGCCAATTCTGTATGAGCTGCTGAATCACCCGACAATCCTGCAACATTACAGCGTGGCCGGTGTCGTTACGTGTGTCGATGGCGCTTTCGGTGCGGAGCAATTGAAACGGCAGCCCGAATCACTGAAGCAGGCAGTGGTTACGGACCAGTTACTGATTACCAAGACTGATCTGGCAAATGCAGAACAGATTGCAGCTTTGACCGAACAGTTGCAGGCGCTCAATTCGGTCGCCACCATCCATCCTATCGCGAATGGAAAAATCGATCCAGAAATTTTTCTCGAGGCAACGACCCATCGTTCACCGGACAGGAATATTGATGGGCAGCGCTGGCAGAAACCTGATGCTTATCGGCCGATTCAAATCGATCCGAGTCTGCACATGCATCTGCGCCGACCCACCGCCAGCAGCAGTAGCCAGCATGAGCGCATTCATTCGTTTTGCCTGACATTCGAGCAGCCGCTTCCCCGCCTTGGGCTGCTCACTGCATTGCAAATGCTCGCCAGCATGTACGGCGAACACATCTTGCGGATAAAAGGCATTGTCCATTTCGATGATGATGACAAGCCGCATGTCATCCACGGTATCCAGCATATGTTATTTCCGATCGAGACACTGGAACGCTGGCCGCAAGGACTGTCCGGCACCCAACTGGTTTTCATCGTGGAAGAGCTGGCTGCCGATACAGTCACGGATGTGCTGAAGAAATTTATCGGCATGGCCCGTGGCGACCGCAAAGCCGAATTAACAAGCTGGTTGATAAGCTGAATACCATTCGGCTCGACAGTTGGGCGGGTTCCGCTTCGCTCACCTCATCTGCAGCAGTTTCGATTTGGCAGGTAGTGTCAGAATCAATTTCCGGAAACAGCGCAGTTCCGCCGGTCACGATAGTCTGTTCCCGACATATTCTGTTGAAAAACTCTAATTTTTAGAAACGCCGAAATCTTGCCAAAAGGCATTGCTTTGAAAAAGGTAATTGATTTTCTTTTTATAGGCGGAATAGCCGCCCTACAACGAACGATCAGGGAATATGCGATCCCCCGCACATCCTTCAAAGGAAAATTCGCCCAAGCGTCTTAATATAGTTGCCATCAGTAGTGTCCGGCAATTTTGCCCAGACGGTTATATAACAGGTTGATCTGGAATAGGAAATAGTATGTTTAGGGGTGTCACCGATTTGAATGTGAATTTTTTGCGAAACTGGGGGTTTCCCCGCGCGGTTTCTCATTATGCATTCAGGCAAATTGGTGTTCGCACAACTCATGGAGTATTTACCCCTTCACACATTCCGTCGCTGTGTGCAGCGTTACCCTTCCAAATATCCCACCAAGATTTTTTCATATCTCGATCAATTTCTCTGCATGGCCTTCGCGCAACTAACTTACCGCGAAAGTCTGCGCGACACCGAAACCTGTCTGCGCGCTCACCAAGCCAAGCTCTATCACTTGGGCATACGCGGCAACAT
>CAKKRD010000030.1 GCA_919902515.1 Nitrosomonadaceae bacterium
TGGCTGATGCTTTATAAATATTTGTTTTGCCAGTGTATCTAGGAAACCGCTGGATGGTTGCGGTCTGGTGACGGATAGCAGGAGGCAGCCGGTCTGACAGTACGGTAAGTGATAGCCCTGTGCACGATAAGCATTACCACCCATTAAATTTGCTACCGAGGATAACGCCATGATCCGTAATCCCATTGATATTGCCACCCGCGTCAGTCCCAACCTGTCGGCAGTCATCGAAAGCCGAGTCAACGATCCGGATGCCGAGCAACCCATAACGCTGGCTGTGGTACGTAACTTTGTCGCCGGTTTGCTGCCTACTGCATACACCGAAACGGAGCAGATGCACCACTTTGATATCAGTGAATCATTACTTGACGAACTGGATGCGTTGATTGAGGAGTTTGATGGCGATGCCTTGGCCATCGACTTTGTACAAGCTGTTGCCAGCGAACCGCTTTCCCGGGTTATTGATGCTGTGGTGAACGACGAGAACCGGGAGAACCCACCCACTCTTGGAGCGGTAAGAGAAGCCATTGCCGCAGGCCTGACAGCCAGTCTGGTTGGCGATGGGGTGCTGGAGGAGGACGAAGACGACAACTTGCTTGTGGAGATTGATGCGCTGATCAGCCATCATGGCGCCGACTCGCTGGCAGAGCAATTTCTACGTTACGAGTAGTCTGGTTGCCGCCCTGCGCATATGGCAACAGGTAAAAATGAACCTTGGCGAAGATTCCAAGTCTGATTGCTGACTTGGCCCGGTTTATTCTTACTGACAATGTACCTCGATAAAATTTACCTATTCCGAACAGGTGTCAGCCTTGAAATCTCGACAGCAGCCCTGCACACGCTGTTGGAGAGTGCCATGGCCGGGCAGCGGATCGCCGAGCTTGCAAAGATTCGCTGTCCGGCAGATCTTCATTCTTACCTGTCTGTTGTGGTTCACACAGGTGCCGAGGGTCTGGTAAAGAGACGCCAGGCCTGGGCAGGCAGGATTAAGGCTGATCTGCTCGCGGGGAAACCGATTTCATACAGGAGCTTCAGCGACCTGTTCTGGCGTAACCTCGACGAGGAAGATCCGGACGGCGACGAGTGGTACCGGTTGATTGCCGGAGAAAGGTTTCACTCCCAGTTGACAGGTCTGCTGGATATGCTGCGTTCAGCCGAACGGAGACTGAATCAGCGCGAGGCATGTGCTGCCTAGAATCATGGGCAGGCATACAACAGCCTGTGGCGGCTGACACGCGGGTATTCCCATCTTAAACAGGCCGAACATCTGGCGAAATCGGGCCATATTCTGCCAATTCATCGCGCAGCAGTGTTTCCCTGCCAGAATAGCAGGGGGAGAAGTGAAACGGAACAACGTTTCTTACTGCCGCCGTTTTCGCCAATTCACCGGCTTGGCGGGCGGTCAGGTGATACCTTGCAGCCGCATGCCCGGCGTCCTGCTGCAAAAAACCAGCTTCGATGAAAAGCAGATCCGAGCCGCGAACTAATTTAACCACTTTTCTGACATTCTCCGGCTGGTAGATCAAGTCGGTGATGTAGCTGATTTTCTGCCCCGGAACGATGCGCAGAATTCTGGACTTGAGTTGCCCAAGGGATATATGCAGCTCCCGGATCTGCTGATTCTCCTTCCACCAGACACGGAATAGCGAATCGTCTGGCTCTCCGCGCAGAACCGCCTGCCTCAATTCACTCAACCACGGACCCGTTGGCAGCCCCATTTCCGCCAGACAGTTTTTCCAGATATTGATGTGCGCCTTTTCCTCCAAGGCAAAGCCCAGGCAGGGAGTCTTATGGTCGAGGAGGATGCAGCGGACGCGAAACATTTCCTCGTCTACCAGGATCCCATCGATCATGCTCAGCTCTTCTTCGGTTTCTCTGCGGAAACCGGTCTTGCAGCGGAATCTGGCTGTTCTGGCGAGCCCTTCCTGCTGAACCTCGGTTACGACCAGGGTGAAATCAGTGGAATAATTCGCCACCAGGTTCCAGGTATAGGCCGCCAGCTTGTGCTCGACCTGCTCCAGGAATCGTGCAGGGCCGAACAGATGCATCACCTTTTCGCGGCCAAGTGAAATCCTGAGCAGCCAATCGAACCCCATAAAGTGATCCATATGAGCATGGGAAACGAAGATGTGACTCAAGCGCAGGATTTTGCGCGGAGCAAGTTTCCGGATATCCCCCAAGTCGAACATCAAAGCCCGCTTTTCAAACAGGCAATCCACATAAAGCGCGGGGTCGCCAAAAGGATCGTTGACAAGTTTCGGATGGAATAAGGGTCTCATGGTCTGTCAATCAGCATCCTGTATTTCTCAGCCTGGATTCAATGATGAATTCCAACGGTTTCAGGTAGCGCTGCTTTCAATATAGATTGCCGCCGCCTGTTGCCGGGTATTTTATCGCGCCATGCAACGGTTTTGTCTGGCCGAACCCGTTAAACTATCAAAGAGGTCAGCGGTCTTTCTTTAT
>CAKKRD010000031.1 GCA_919902515.1 Nitrosomonadaceae bacterium
GGCCACGGGTGGAAATGTGCCAAGAAGAGACGGTCAGACTTCAGCTCAGAAACCGCCTTCACACATACACGACAGTCGACTGGGAGACACTCCACGCTCAGGCTTGAAAGCGTCTCTGAATCCGCCGCGTCAACCACGCCACGCCCCACAATACTACCGGGATCATCGCACCCGCAGCAATTTCCGGGTTGATCGGTAATCCTGCTGCATTAGCCGCCTTCCCCGCGTAAAGCACAAGGCTGATCACGTAGTACGAGATCGCCGCGATCGAAAGCCCTTCCACCGTTTTCTGCAGGCGTAGCTGCAGTTCCTGCCCACGTGTCAGCTTAGCCAGCAACTGTTGGTTCTGCGCCTCTGTGGCGATGTCCACGCGCGTGCGTAGCAGCCCGCCGGCGCGTTCGATGCGCTGCGACAGCGATGCTAGCCGCTGCGCTGTGGCCGCCACCGTGGCGATAGCCGGCGACAATCGGCGCTGCATGAACTCGCCTACTGTTTGCGTGCCGGGGATAGGTTTTTCGCGCAGCTCAGCGATGCGTTGGAGTACCAGCGCATCGTAAGCCTGCGTGGCAGAAAAGCGATACATGTGTTCGGCAGTCACCCGCTCCACACGCGCTGCTAACGCTACCAGTGTGTCCAGCAGATCTTGGTCGCTATCGTGTTTACCTTCAAGGCGTGCGGTGATGGTTGACAGCACGGCCTCGGATTCGGCCAGCATCGGTCCAAGTGCTTTGGCAACTGGCAGACCACGCAATGCCATCAGGCGATATGTTTCCAACTCCAGGAGCCGTGACGAGATCCGTCCTGCGCGGGTCTCGCTAGTATCAGCTGGGGCCAACACCAACATGCGTTCAAAACCGCTGTCCCGCAAGCGGAAGTCAGTGACAACGATCGAATGGCCATGCCCCATCATTGATGCCACCACAGCATGGTCGCCGAACCAGTGGTGCGCACGATCCAGCAAGACTTCCGGATTAGCCAAGTTCTCGGCCAGCATCACGAGCTTGATGGCTGCTACAGTTCGGCCAGGAATGGCTCGTAGCCAGGCGGCATCCAGTGATAATGAAGAGAGCAGTTCAGGATTGGTTGCATCCAGCGATGCATGTGGCGGGAGTGCCTGCACTAGCGAGTAACGGGTAAATTCGCTATGGCGTTCCCACTTCAGCGTGTGATCCGCGAAACGCAGACGCAGGAAGTTCTCTTGCAGATCGGTAGGCGTTAACTTTCCCTGTCCAGGCAGGCGATTCAAGTGTTGGCATTCCGCTTCACGGCTGACGCCATCATTTAGCACGGCAATGAAAACTACAAGCGCCGGCAGGCGAATGCGTGCCGCCGGACGAGCGTGCACCTCGTTGTGCAGCACTTCGCGTTGCGGGTCGTCAGGTGGCAACGTCGGATTTGGGTTACGGATTGGCTGGTTCATCGAGGGCATTTTACCCTGTGCGGAACGGGCGGATATTGCCGCCCGTTGAAAATTGGCCATTTATACCAGCGGAACGATGATCAGACGATTGCACGTCCAGTATGTCTAGTTCTGAACTTTGCCCGCTTTCATTGAAATTTCTCAGTTCCAGATTAGTAGTTATTCAAATGTGCACAGCACCGAAGGTCTCAATTGTGTCGGGAATAGGCCATCGCAACTTAAAGAACTGCTCAACCCAGTTTCCGCAACTGTTCCTGCAGCTTCTCCAGCGTCGCGGCAAAATTGGCGAGACGTTCTTTTTCCTGCTCCACTACCTTGGCCGGGGCGCGTTCGACGAAGCTGGGATTGGCAAGCTTGATTTCGGCCTTGGTCATTTCGTTTCCGATGCGGGCAATTTCCTTGGCCAGGCGTTCGCGTTCAGCGACCACATCCACCTCGATTTTCAGCATCAATCTGAATTCGCCAACGATCGCTACCGGCGCATCGGCATCGGGCAGTTTATCCTGCATGATTTCCACCCCGGATAATTTGGCCAGCGCCATTAGGTAAGGAGAGAAGTCAGTCAGTATCTGCTGATCTCCCGCCACCAGCAGCGGGACTCTTGCCGCTGGCGACAGGTTCATTTCGCTGCGCAGGGTACGGCAGGCGTTGATTATTTCCTTGAGTGCGGCGATACGCTGGCTGGCATTCTCGTCAATGCGCGCTGCATCGGCCTGGGGGTAGGGCTGGAGCATGATGCTTGCACCTTGCTTGCCCGCCAGCGGCGCAATTTTTTGCCACAACTCTTCGGTGATGAACGGAATGATGGGATGGGCCAGCCGCAGCGTGGTTTCCAGCACACGTACCAGGGTGTGGCGGGTGGCGCGCTGCACGGCGTCGCTGCTGCCGGTCAGTTGTACCTTGGCAAGTTCCAGGTACCAGTCGCAATATTCGTCCCAGACGAATTCATAGATTTCGCGTGCTGCGGTATCGAAGCGGTAATCGTGAAATGCCTGCGCCACCGCACTTTCCGCCTGCTGCAAGCGGCCGATGATCCAGCGGTCGGCATCGGAGAACTCCAGCGGCAGTTCACTGGCCGAACTCGCATCCAGAGCCGTATCTTTGCCTTCGCAATTCATCAGTACATAGCGTGTGGCATTCCACAGCTTGTTGCAGAAATTGCGGTAGCCTTCACAGCGCTGCATATCGAATTTGATGTCGCGGCCATGCGAGGCGAGGCTGGCGAAAGTGAAGCGCAATGCATCGGTGCCGAATGCGGGAATGCCTTCTGGGAAATGCTTGCGGGTGATTTTTTCGATCGACTCGGCCTGCGCGGGATTCATCAGCCCGGTGGTGCGCTTGGCGATCAGATCCGGTAGTGCGATGCCGTCGATGAGATCCAGCGGGTCCAGCACGTTGCCTTTGGACTTGCTCATCTTGTGGCCTTCCGAGTCGCGGATCAGGCCGGTCACGTAGACTTCGCGGAAAGGCACTTTGCCGGTGAAATGCAGCGACATCATCACCATGCGCGCCACCCAGAAGAAGATGATGTCGAAGCCCGTAACCAGCACCGAGGTCGGCAGGAAAGTCTTGAGTTCCGGCGTTTCTTCCGGCCAGCCCAGCGTCGAGAACGGCCACAATGCGGAAGAAAACCAGGTATCGAGTACGTCTTCATCCTGCATGAGCTTGCGCTCGCCAGCTTGCTGTTGTGCTTCCTCCAGGCTGTGGGCAACGTAAATTCTGCCACTCTCGTCATACCATGCCGGGATGCGGTGCCCCCACCATAATTGGCGCGAGATGCACCAGTCCTGGATATTTTCCAGCCACTGGTTATAAACGTGGCTCCAGTTGTCTGGAACAAATCTCACCTCGCCGCTCGCGACCACTTCCAGTCCGCGTTTGGCCAGACCCTCCATCGCCACGTACCACTGGTCAGTGAGCATCGGTTCGATCACTGCATGAGTGCGGTCACCGCGCGGCACCATCAGTTTATGTGGCTTGATCTCAGCCAGCAACTCCAGTGCGCCGAGGTCGGTGATGATTTTAGTGCGCGCCGCAAACCGATCCATGCCTTGATACTCAACCGGTGCGTGATCATTTATCTTCCCATCCAGCGTGAGAATATTGAGTGGAACCAGCTTGTGCCGCAGGCCCATCTGGTAGTCGTTGAAATCGTGTGCCGGGGTGATTTTCACGCAGCCGGTACCGAATTTCGGGTCCACATAGGTGTCGGCGATGATCGGAATGCTGTGCCAAGCCGCAGGGGTGCTGGCCGATAACGGCAGGCGCACAGCGCGACCGATCAGGTGGCGGTAGCGCAGGTCATCCGGATGCACGGCAACCGCCATATCTCCCAGCATGGTTTCGGGGCGGGTGGTGGCAACAACAAGACAGGTCAAGCCATTTTGCAGATCCGGTTCAGCCAGCGGGTAGCGGATATGCCAGAGAGAGCCATCTTCTTCGGTTGATGCCACTTCCAGATCGGATACCGCAGTTTGCAGCACCGGATCCCAGTTCACCAGCCGCTTGCCGCGGTAGATCGCTCCTTCGCGATAAAGCCGTACGAACACTTCGGTGACGGCGCGGGATAAGCCTTCGTCCATGGTGAAACGCTCGCGTGACCAGTCGCAGGAAGCACCCAGTCGCCGCATCTGGCGGGTGATGGTGGAGCCGGATTCCTCTTTCCACTGCCACACGCGCTTGAGGAATTCCTCGCGTCCCAGGTCACGACGATTGATGTTCTGCTGATCCAGTTGTCGCTCCACCACGATCTGGGTGGCGATGCCGGCGTGGTCGGTTCCCGCTTGCCATAAAGTGTTGTCGCCGAGCATGCGGTGGTAGCGCGAGAGCGCGTCCATCAGCGTATGCTGGAACGCATGCCCCATGTGCAGTGTGCCGGTAACGTTGGGCGGCGGCAGCATGATGCAGTAGGCGGGCGCTGGTGCAGCAATCCCTTCAGCCGCTATGGGCTTGAAATAACCGGCGGAGTCCCAGATGGAATACCAGTGGTTTTCGATAGGTTGAGGATCAAAACTTTTTGCGAGGTCCATGGAGATCGGGTTTGAATCTGCTGGTGCTGGAAAGTCGGTCATTATAGAGGAAGGCGCAGGTGCCGGCGTCACGGCTGGTTGAGATACACTCTGCGAGAAATCTGCGTCTGTGCCGGAATTATAGTTTTCAGCCCGATTTGGATCGGGCGCAGCCAGAGATCCCTGTAAATGACGTTCCAGCGCCTGAGCCAGCGCTGCTTGCGCTGTGCTATCCAGCTCTATCCCCGTTTCCTTCAGCGCAGCATCCACAATCTGTCGTAGTGGCGGTGCGGCTTCGGGTCGGGATGCCGCAGGGAGAAATACTACTTCCGTGAGGGTCGGGATGTCACCGGTTACTGGAGATATGGTTTGCTCCCGCGTGGCGTCGAAGACCTGGGTGAGAACCGGAACAGCTACCACCTTGTCCTCCACTGCCGGCTCAGTCACTACCGCGGGCTTGCCCTGGTGTTTGCTCAGCAACGCATCGAGCTTGTCCAGAACTTCATCATGATCGGGTTCTGGTGAAATTTCGTTGTCGTCTGTCATGGCGGAGAAAAGTGATCGGAGAACGGTGGATGCGACTGTTCGATGCTATGCGCCCCCAAGCTTGTGATGGCGAATTTCATATCCCCGGTCATGGTAGAAACGGTAGCGCTTGCGTGCCGCCTGCATGTCTTCCGGCGTAGTTCCAGTGATCTCGATCAAGCGCTGGAAGCGGCTGAAGAAAGGCGGGTATTCGATGTGCAGGTTGAGCAGCACATCATCGTGCGGGAGCTGCTCGGCCTGATGGCCCAATATCACCGGGGTTACGTCAGCCAGCTTGTCGCCAGCATGGCAGTGGGGAATAAAGCCGATAGGAGAGAATGTCCACAGCAGCTTGTCGAGGCGTTCGGCGATAGTGCTATCAGGCGTATAGATCATCACTTTGCGGCCTTGCTGCACCGCTTTGGCACTCAAACGGCAAGCGGTGTGCAGCCTGTCGTCAGTGTCGGAATAGAAGTCGATCTGGGTCATGTCGGCGTCATGAAGCTTCTTTTGCCTTTTTGACCCCTTGCGCTGCGCGACTGATCAGAAATTGCGTCAGCAGCGGCACCGGCCGGCCGGTTGCACCCTTGTCCTTGCCGGATTTCCATGCAGTTCCGGCAATATCCAGGTGTGCCCAACGATATTTTTTGGTAAAGCGTGACAGGAAACAGGCGGCAGTGATGGTCCCCGCAGCGCGTCCACCGATGTTGGCCATATCGGCAAAATTGCTTTTCAGTTGTTCCTGGTAATCGTCCCACAGCGGCAGATGCCAGGCACGATCTACGGCTTGCTCTGAGGCCTGCAGCAGCTCCTGCGCGAGTTCGTCATCATTGCTGAGCAGACCGGATGCCACATGTCCCAGTGCGATGACGCAGGCGCCGGTGAGGGTGGCGATATCGATCACCGCTTCCGGCTCATAGCGTTCGGCATAAGTCAGCGCATCGCACAGGATCAACCGCCCTTCAGCATCAGTGTTGAGAATTTCGATGGTCTGCCCGGACATGCTGGTGACGACGTCACCGGGTTTGGTGGCGTTGCCGTCCGGCATGTTCTCAGTGGTGGGGATGATGCCAACCACGTTGATCGGCAGCCGCATTTGTGCAATCGCTGCGAGGGTGCCCAGCACACTGGCAGCTCCGCACATGTCGTACTTCATTTCATCCATTTCCGCTGCGGGCTTCAAAGAAATGCCGCCGGTATCAAAGGTGACGCCTTTGCCCACCAGCACGATGGGTTTTTCCGTTTTTCCCCGGCCATAGTATTCCAGCGCAATCAGTTTGGCAGGCTGACGACTGCCGCGCGCGACCGACAGCAACGAGCCCATGCCCAGCTTTTCCATGTCCCTCTGCTCGAGAATGGTAGCCTTGAGCTTATAGGTCTTGGCCAGATCCACGGCTTGTTGCGCCAGATAGGTGGGAGTGCAGATGTTGGGTGGAAGGTTGCCCAGATCCTTGGCCAGATTCATGCCGTGGGCGATGGCGAGTCCTTGTTGCAGGGCTGTTTCACCGCTGGCAGATTCCGCCGGACTGGTCATGCCCAGCGTGATCTTGCGCAAATGTGGCTTGCTTTCCCCAGGTTTGCTTTTGAGGCGATCGGAGCGGTAGGTGCTTTCCAGCGCCACAATCGCGGTCTGGGAAATTTTCCACGCAGCGTCGCGTTTTTTCAGCGGAATTTCAGCCAGATACAGGGTGGCATCCGCCGCACCGGTTTCCTGCAGCGCCTTGAAAGCGGCACGCACTGCATCGCGATATTCCTTGTCATGAAATTCCCGTTCTTTGCCCAGCCCCACCAGCAATATCCGCTCGCACAGTGCATGCGGCACATTGTGCAGCAGCAGGGTCGAACCTGCCTTACCTTCCATGTCGCCGTGGCGCAGGATGCCGCTGATATATCCCTTGGCGATTTTATCCATGGCTTCCGCCGCTTCGGTCAGTTTGCGCGGCTCGAACACACCCACTACCACACAGGCACTGCGCTGCTTCTCCGGGTTCCCACTTTTTATGCTAAATTTCACTTCTTGCTCCTTAAATCGTTGTGTTGCTATCAGATTGCTCAAGCCGGGTAACAACCGATTATCGCCGGACTGTTCGCACAAAGTCAAAGTCGACAAAAAATAATCCGATCGGCAACAGCGCTTCCCTGGATATATCGAGGATATTGATCAGCGTCAGTATGACTACAGCCAAAACCATTTTGAAAGCCAGGCCAGCAAATGATTACCAGGCGAAACTTGCCACGCCGTTCGCGCTGCTCGGCATTCGCACCGAAGAAGACTGGTTGACCGATATCGAGTATCTGCCTCTCGATACCCCCTCGCTGGCACCGCAGAATCCGCTGGCCAGGGAAGTCTGTCAGCAGTTGCAGGCATATCTGGCCGACCCCGGTTTTATTTTCGATCTGTCGCTGCACATCGGCGGCACCATTCACCAGCGCCGGGTATGGCAGACCATACGGACGATACCCTGCGGCGCCACCAGCAGTTATGCCGATATTGCCACGCAACTGCATTCTGCTCCCCGCGCCGTGGGGCAAGCGTGTGGTGCCAACCGCCTGCCGATCGTGATTCCATGTCATCGCGTGATCGCCAAGAACGGCGGTTTGGGTGGATTCATGCATGCCAGCAACGGAATCCCGCTTGCCATCAAACGCTGGCTGTTGCGCCATGAGTGCGCCTGAGCCCAATGCGGGATTACTGGATGAATTCTCTGATGCCTTGTGGCTGGAAGATGGTTTGTCGCGCAATACTCTGGAAAGCTATCGCAGCGATCTGAAGAAATTTGCCGAATGGCTGGAAAAGCAGAGTCGTAGTGACGGAGCATTGCTGAACGCAACGCATACCGACCTGCTTGAGTTTCTCGCCTATAAAGTTTCGACCAGAGTCAAAGCCAGCACCACCAGTCGCGAACTGTCGAGCTTGAAGCGCTTTTACCGTTTTTTGTTGCGTCAGGGGAAAATCCAGACTGATCCCAGTCTCAACATTGATACCCCGAAACTTCCGCGCAATCTGCCCAAGAGCCTGACCGAAGTGGAGGTGGAGGCATTGCTTGCGATACCTGATGTGGAACGGCCATTGGGCTTGCGCGACCGCGCCATGCTGGAAGTGCTCTACGCCAGCGGGTTACGGGTATCAGAACTGGTTGCTCTGAAAGTTGCCCAGGTAAGCTCGAATATGGGAGTGGTGCGCATAATGGGCAAGGGCAACAAAGAACGGCTGGCACCGCTGGGGGAAGAAGCACTGGATTGGATAAGCCGCTATACCAGGGAAGCCCGGCCTGCATTACTGGGAGGAAAAATCAGCGATGCATTATTCGTTACCGCCCGCGGCGCAGCCATGACGCGCCAGGCGTTCTGGCACCTGATCAAGCGCCACGCGCGGTGCGCGGGTATCGACAAGCCGCTGTCGCCGCATACCTTACGCCACGCTTTTGCTACTCACTTGCTCAACCACGGTGCTGACTTGCGCGTGGTGCAACTGCTGCTGGGTCATGCCGACATCTCCACCACGCAGATTTACACCCATGTGGCACGCGAGCGGCTGAAGCAGCTACATGCCAGACATCATCCGCGGGGATAAGCTATGCCTGCTTTTCCAGTAAGAAATACATGGTCTCCCGGACGGCGTCCTGAGCGGATTCATGATCGGGGTTGAGCTTGAGTGCGTCACTGAATGCGGCTGCGGCTTGCTTGAGATCGCCTGACCCCATGTAGGCGAGGCCAAGGCTGTAGAAAGCTTCCGCATCCTGATCCGAGATACCGATCGCTTCCCTGTAGCAGTTGATGGCCACTTCATAGTTCTTGATCGAATAACAGACCAGGCCGAGATTGATCCACGCCGGGTATGACTCGGGGTTGAACGTCAGCGCCTTCTGGTAGGCAAAAGCGGCATTTACATTGTCGCCCATGCTCTGTAGCGCCACGCCCAGTCCATAGTAGGCAGGGGCGAACAGTCCATCGAGCTTGATCGCTTTCTTGAAATGCTCGCTGGCCTCGTCGAAACGGCTGCTTTGGTTGAGCAGCATGCCGATGTTGTTATGTGCCTGCACCAGTCGTGGAGCGGCCTGCAGTGCCTTGCTGTAGTGTTCCAGTGCCTCGTTGTTCTTGTCAAGCATGGCATAGGCGCGCGCCGTGTTGTAGTGGCAAATGGCAACCCGCTTATCCCCTAAAGTTTTGCAGTTGTTCAGGATCTGCATGGCCTTGAGGAAGCAATTCAGGGCCTCCTGGGGATTGCCCTGGTCACAGAGCAGGTTGCCCGCACTCGTGAGTTCGGCAACCACATATCGCGCACCCTGGCTGGCGAGCTTAACGGATTGGGCGCTGTGGTTTTGTGTTTGCGGAAATCTGAATCTGGGAGCGATGGCTTGAGCTAACATTTTAGGAGGCCCTGAGTAATTTAACGGGATAGTGTGCAAGAGATTTCCATGTGCGGGGTGCAGTAGTAGTTATCTGGGATGCTGCGAGTTTCATCTCACTCTTCATTGCCAATTCACCTATTCTGTTCATGCCGACGGCGATATCGCCATCTTGATGTTTTCAGCTTCTGCGGAAATCAGAGCCTGTGAAAACATCAGGATTACCACGATTATCGGCAGCAGTCTGGAGACCTTTAGCCTTTGGGAGGTAATTTTACGGCCTAACGGACGACGCAAGCGCAATCTTATCGATTGGCTGAAAGAGAATAATTTGAACCCGGTCCGTTAATCAGAGCGGTTCCTTAGGGACATTTCTTGTGGATAGCGTACTGCTGTCCATTCCAACGCCAGACTGGAAAGCAGTTTCCTGTGCCACTGATTTCGATGTCAGGATAACCATTGCTCCTGGTTTTCAACAGGGTGTATTGACCGGGAAAACCGAATTGCGACTTCCACTGACCGCTGCGATTCTTGATGTACAGGTTCATGTAAACACTCGCCATCCCGCCCATGCAGTTGCCGTAGACTTTGGTAAACACCTCGGGTTGGCCATCGCCATTCAGATCATCCAACTCGGCGTCGAAGTCGACAGATTCATTGCAGGTCTTCTCGAAGTATTTTCCTTTGGTTGCCTTGAGCTTGCCGGCTGTAGCTTCTGCGATGATCTTGGCGTCCGCTGGATAGGCAGGCGGCGCGGCGATGGCGGTAGGAGCATGTGAAAGAGCCAGGGTAAACAGCGCTGCGCAAAGTCGATAGAGATGCATAGTGCCCTCCTCGTTGAAGTGAAAGATAGTATGTTTCCTTGATAGACCAGATTCGGTCGCGTTATGGAACGCAGCGGTGCAACATCGGCGGCACCGTGGTATCAGACAGCATGATCAAATAATTCCAGCTCGTGGATTTCCATGTAGGCCAGCGGACCGGCGACGCGTGTTGAATATGAGCGAATATCAATGCCGTGCGTGAATCGCGGCCCGTCAGTGACCAGCGTATGATATTCGCCTTCTTCACCGCACAGGTCCAGACCGTTCTGCTCACGAATGCTGCGCAGCTCGGCAAGCGCCGATTCATTCAATTCCCGGCCAATCCAGCTCTCATCATGCCAGCGTGTTTTTACACAGGAAAAACGCGCCTTGAATCCTTTGTCCAGCAATTGTTGCAGCAAGGTGTTTTGATCGCGCCCCCACAGAGGCGTATGCACACTTATCCCAACGGGACGGCTCCGTTTGCGTATCCAATTCGGGTTTCCATCCACTGCCGCGATGTCGCCCGTGATCACGCAGTCAATCCCATTTCATCGCGCAGCCGGCGCAAGCCGGTCTCGTAACTCTGCTCGAACGGTGCGTTGATGGGTAACACATAGTGCGGCAGCGCCAATGCCTGGGCCTGCATTTTGATGAAGCTCAGTGGATGCGCCAAGAAATCCGGTTCCGGCGGCGCGAACGTGACAAGGCAACGCACGCAGTAACCGTTCTGGTCAGCTTCATACAATGCCATCGCAGAATCTTTGCCGCCCGTCCAGAGCATAGCTGCATTTTGCACGGTATCAACCATAGAGATGCTGCCTAACGGGGTTACGAATTGAGCGGCACCCCGGGCTCGCGGGTGTGCCCGTGTTGCACGATGTGCAACGGAGCTTCATCAAAATGAAGGTGCGGGCGGCGGGGCAGACGTTATGCCAGAAAAATAATTGAGCCTGGTACCTTTAAATCTTCAGAAAATCTGTTACGTGTCATCGGCGGAGAGTCTGAGGGACTTAAAAATCTCTTGAATGTCGTCCGGCTGAAGCGCCCATCTGTACGCTGGGTGTATCTCCCAATCGAACCCAAAGTCCACAAAATCATTGGAAAGGTAGCGGTTTTCCTCGAAGTATTTCCTAACAACGATACCTACTGTCGATTCCTTACGGGCCGTCAGAAAATTAATCTTGTACATAAAGGCGGCAAGTCGTTTGCTGTCGGAAAGCTCTCCATTCGCAAACTTATACTGACCTTGTTCTCTGATGGAATTAATCTTCTTGAGGAGGGCGTCGGTCGTATAAACGTAGCCTTCGTGTCCAGTTCGCTCGCGTTTTGTTGGCTTCATAGACAGAAGAAGTTTGTCTATTGTTGGAAGTTCTGAGCGAAATTCATTAATCGTGTCTTGTAGCCTGCCTTGCGAATACTCCTCAAAAATGCTCTGGAAATGCTTTGTGCCAATGATCGATGAGTGGTCTTTGCGAGCTGCTTTTCCAGCGAGAATGCATAGTTTTACTAAGTCACGGGGTCTTTTCCTAATTAGAGACATAAGCACCCTGTATATTGGCGCGTTTTCCCATAGACCTTGACCTTGAAATCTTTCTTCCATGACCGGTCGAAGATATTTGGCAAGGGTAGCTTGCGGTGTCAGTAGAAGTTTTCTCTCATCAACCGTTCTACCAAAAAAACTTTCTATTCTCTTCACAAGCAGGACGAAGATTTCATGATTATTCCAGGAATGCCAAATTACAGACCCTTCGATCTTGTCGGTTGATTCATCAGATGTTCGAACGAGGTAATAAACATCGGAGCGAAGACTGATCCGAAAATTGAGCCCTCGGCTTTCCGAAGAAAGATCCCGAACGGCATTAAGAAGCGCGGAAATTCGAGCGTTGTCTTGCTTGCGCCCTTGCCAACCGCGATCGAGGTCGTCTATGTATATCGAGATTCGTTTTTTCTTCAGGAAATGATCAATTAGGGCTTTTTGAGCTGGTTGGGTAGACAACCTGTGTATATCGCGAAGAGTCTCCTCGAAGAACGATACAAGAGTACCGCCGTACTGTTTTAGCTTCGCGACCCAAGATTCATCGTTTGAGCCAATCTCAGACAAGACCTTCTTGGCGATAATCTGGCCTAACCCAGCTTTCCATTCTCTAATCGTCTTCAGGAAATCGGTCGTATCTGTAGCAAGCACTGCTACATCATCGGGGCGGATTAGAACGGTAATGGTGTCATTTTCTTTGTCCTCCGCCATTGCGACCTTAAAAAGAGCGGATTTTCCAGTCCCCTTATGGCCAACAAGTATTCGGAGTGGTAGATCGGCGCATACCTCATCATAAGTGTTCGTTTTAAAGTAGTATTCACGAAGCCGCGCCGGATCTTCATCCTCGGCTGCCTCGTGCCCAAACAAGCGCTGAAGTTGTTCTTCCGAGAAAATGAGTGGTGTTGTCTGTGTCATTGAGGAGCTCGGTAGGTAAGTTTTCTAATGGGGGTCGCGCGTGACAAAAGAGGCTAAGCTCGAATTATTATTCAAAATCCCGCCGAGCTAATGCAAGTCATGATAATCCTTTTCCGCACGAAAACAAGCCGCGCGGTTATGCCTCGCTGCACGATGTGTAGTGGCGTTTCATCGGGATGAAGGCGCGGGCGGCGGGGCATGACGTCATGCCGGCAAACTTAGGCATCGCCTGATCAGATCATTCAGCGAACACTCGCGCACATCGGCATAGCAAGTGTGACAGAGTATCAACTGATGTTACGAAGCTAAGCAAAAAACAATCTGCATCAGTTCGTCTTGAGCCGGGGTGCTCGTGTGCGCCACAGCACTTGCCAGCAGGCTGCCCAGTAAACAGTGTGTTAACGCTGAAACCGCCCCCACGACTGGGGCTAGCGGCAGCAAGGGGAAGGCCTGCTTGGCCAGCACAATGGCAAGTCCGGAATTTTGCATCCCCACCTCAATGGAAATCGTGCGGGCACTCTGGTGCTGATAGCCAAAGATACGGGCGAAGTTATAGCCGATCAGGAAACCTCCGCCATGCAGCAATATCGCCGCAAGAAGCAGCTCAGAGCCATGCTTTAGGATGGCTTCTGCATTGGCGGAAAACACCACCGCACTGATGAAACATACACCCAGCACCGACAACAGCGGCGCCACCGGCATCACGCGCATGACCAGCCGCGGCGCCCAGCGGTTGAGCAGGACGCCCAGCACCACCGGGATGATCACGACTTGCAGGACTTGCTTGAATAGCAGCCAGGCATCCACCGGCACGATGGCACCCGCAAAGAGCTGGGTCAGCAAGGGCGTGAGAATGACTGCTGCCAGCGTGGAACAGACTGTCATCACCACCGACAGCGCCACATCCACATCCGCGATATAGCTCACCAGGTTCGAGGCGGTGCCGCCTGGACAGCAACCCACCAGAATCAGGCCCACGGCGAAGTGCGGCGGCAGGTTCAACGCATGGGCTATCCCCCAGGCCAGCAGCGGCATGATTGAATACTGTGCCGTAAAGCCGATCGCCACCGCCCTTGGCATGCTCGCGATCCGGCGAAAATCTGCAAAGGTCAGCGTCAACCCCATGCACAGCATGATGAAGGCCAGCAGCAGCACTATCACCGAACCGTGGTTCAGGGCCATCAACCACTCCGGCCAGAGCAGGGCGGTGGCGCCGGCAAGAATCATCCAGAGCGGGAACAGCAGGGTCAATTTTTGCAGCATATCGGTGAGTAGATTGGCGGCGTCAGATTTCCGCCACAGCGGAGCATGAGAACAGCAATGTGTGATGCTGTGCGTAGCGGCTGATCAGACGGGTGGAGTTCAAGCCCGCTGCTGTGGCCATTTCCTGCAGGGTGGAGAGGCACTCGGGGTAATCGTAATCATGCACGTGCGTGCAGGCTTCCTCCAGTTGATCCGGTGGCACCTTGCTCCATTGCTCCCGCATGAATTGCAGATAACCGTCCAGATAGCTTTCCCGGCTCTGGTTTTCCTCGCGCACCACATCCACCAGGATCAACCAGCCGTTTGCTGAAAGACAGCGCCCGGCCGCGCGGAAAAAGCGCGCCTTTTCCTCGGGCATCAGGTGGTGAATCGCAAAGCCGGTGAAGAGGACATCCCAGGTTTGGTCAGTCGACTCGACCGCCTCCAGCAGATCCCCATGGGTCAGGATGACCTGACCGGGCAATCCTGTCAGATAGTCGCGTGCCTCCGCCAGCGCTGCCTCGGACAAATCCACCCCTTGATAGATCGCGGGCGGCAAGCGCTGCAGGCAGGGTGCCAGGTAGCGTGCATTGCCGCAGCCCAGGTCGAGCAAGCGATAGTGTCCCTGATCAGCGCGCAGCCGCAGCAGCTCCTCAACTCCGGCATAGATCTCCTGATGAGACATGTAATTGAATTCCGTGATCAAGTCATACAGCGACCAGGAGCGTGTGAAGATGGCAGTGGAGTCGGCGGAGGTCATGGACTGTGGCAAAAGATGTGAGGTTAATGGAGTGGATAGGATTTTCAATGCCTATTGATCCGGCACGAGTTGAATTACATTCCGTTCGGCCTGAGCCTGTCGAAGGCCATGAAACCGTTCATGTTTCGACAAGCTCAATACGAACGGTTTCATACCCTCTATTCGTGCCGGTTCAATAGTCTTCATCACGCTCATTGTGGACTTCTTCCTTGAGGCGTTTGATCGCCGGCAGGCCGCCAATGTAGCCAACGGTGCCGCGCTGATCGATACCGATGCGGAAGGCATCAAAGTCAGGGATCTTGCGCTGGTAACCACGCAGGTCTGCTGCGGCGCCTGGGTGCTGGATGTTGGACATGAGGTAGGCAAAGCCATTCAGGTTGTCCACTGCCTGCAGGCCAGTCCACTCCGCGCCGGCACGATTAGTGGCGATACGCGTGGCCTTCTTGCTGTCGACGTTGTATGCCCACAGGAAATTATTCAGGTGGTTGCCGCTGTCTTCGCCAATGAACAGGGTGCGCATGGCGTCGGAGTACTTGAGGTTGTCCGGGTTGGCCATTTTGTCGGTATCGCATTTGTCATAGCTGCCGTAAGCGCTTTGTGCAGCCTGTTTCCGGGCACCCATGAGCAACGCTTGCAGGTCGGTAGCCACCCACTGGCTGCGGATCGGGTTGCCGGACGTATCCAATTGATCGCCTTGCAGGTTGGACTGGTAGACGATACCGCATTCCAGGTCCTTGGGGTCGCCTGCAAGACGGATGTCATCCTGCGGACGTTCGCCATTCTGACCAGCCAGCATACCTTTCTGCACGTAGGACATGGCGAGGTACAGTTTCTTGTCGGCTTTGTTGGAGGTTGCGCCTTCCATCTTGGTGAACTCGGTGGTTGCGCCCAGGAAGGCGGCGAAACGGCGGGTTTCCAGAAAAGCGGCAGCTTTTTCCATGCCGTCTCTGAGCTTCAGGTATTCCAGAGCGGTGCTGCCGCCAGTGCCGGTGTAGGCATAAACTGGCCTGAAGCCGGCATGGGCGGTCGAATTGGCCCGGTAGTCGGCTTTGCTGGCAACTTCAAAGATATCGGAGAACTTGATGCCGCCGGCCACCAGCGCATTGATTTCGCTGTTGGCAGCATGACCGAGTTTGATCCACTGGATGCCGAACTGGCCACCCTGAGTGGCGTCAGTCTGCTGCAATTTGGCGGCATACAGGCTGCCGCTGGTCAAGTCCCTGGGTTTGTCGGCGACGAACATGGTCAGCACCACATCATTGCCGTCATCGCCCTTGTAGGCAGTTCTGCTATCTGGCATGACATGCGCCAGTTCATTGGACAGGCGGCCCATGGCGTAGTGCTTGATAACTTCGGTATTTCCACTTGAATTAACGCTAACTTCGGTGATCATCCCATATCGGTATGGATTAGCGCCCCTGGGCGAGAGCTGTCCGGGAGTCATGCGGTACAGGTTCATGGCAGTTAACGGCTTGTTTTCAAACACGCGTGCGTCGGGCTCATATTCCTCGCCACCGATATGTGTGTTCCATGGGGTCAGTTCACCAGCGCAAGGAGTCCACAGGCCCTCCACGCCGCTCATATCCACGTTTTGCAAATTGAAGGCGGTCAGTCTGCCGGTGCGAGGGTCTTGCTTGAGGGAAGCCAGGTTCATTACCATGGGCAGAGCGCCGTACATATCGAGCATGGACTTGCCGGGATCGGCATTGGGTGCTTCGGTATCGTACTCCAGATGGGTTAGCAGGAAAATGTTGCCGCCCTGTTGCATGAGGGAATTGGCATCGGGACTATGCGCATGGAATGGACCTTGCGCCGTGGCGCCGGTTTCGCCGATCCGGGCGGTTTGCAGTACAGTGCCATTTTTGTTGACGATGGCACCCGCTTTCCAGTCGCCAATCTGGTCGCCGGAGCTATACAGCACGTTGTAAGTCAGCGGGTAAGCGACTTTGCGCCCATCGGCATAGGTCACGATTGCGCTGGATTCGGTATAAGCCCTTTGCTGCTGCATGACGCTCACCGGCGCCTTGGTTTCAGTGAATTCCACGCTCAGCACGGGCACATCTGCCATCACCAATGGGGCATACAGACTGAACAATACGATACTGACAATCAATTTATGCTGCATAAGGATAGAGGGAATCAGGCTCATATCATTGTTCAAAATCTCACCAAGCCAGTGCAACTCAGGATAATCCTTTTCCACGTAAAAACAAATCACGTGGCCATACTCAGCTCGACTCTGTACAGTAGCGTTAGATTATCTGGGTTAAAATTTGCTGATGAATATTAAAGCGGCTTCTTCAGCGGCGCCCAACCCGCATGAGCAGGAGGGTGGTGACATTGATTTCATGCGCGCAGCGCTCGATCTTGCCCAGCAGGCGCGGGATGCAGGTGAGGTGCCAGTGGGTGCGGTGGTGGTGAAGGACGGGGCGATCATTGGTCGTGGTTACAATCGACCGATCTCGGCCGCCGATCCGACCGCCCATGCCGAGGTGATGGCGCTACGCGATGCCGCGCGTCATCTTGGCAATTACCGTCTGACGGACTGCATGCTTTATGTGACACTGGAGCCTTGCACCATGTGTGTCGGTGCGATTTTCCACGCGCGCATTGCGCGGCTGGTTTACGGCGCAAAAGATCCCAAGACCGGCGCCTGCGGCAGCGTAATCAATTTGCCGGCGGAGACACGACTCAACCACCATTTGCAGATAGCTGGCGGTGTGCTGGCGGAAGAAACAGGGGAGCTGCTGAAACAGTTTTTTGCGCAACGCCGCAGGGCGGCTAGAGCGGCAGATCAATGAAAATCGTCATCAGCATCTCGGAGCAAGCGCTGGATCTGCTGGATTGCAGCGGCAAGGTGACCAGGCATTACCGCGTTTCCACCGCTAAAAACGGGGCAGGGCAGCAGAGCGGCAGTTTTTGCACTCCGCTGGGCAAACACGTCATTCGCGCCAAGATCGGCGCGGGTCAGCCGGTCAATACGGTGTTCATCAAGCGCCGCCCGACCGGTGAAATTTATACGCCTGAACTGGGCGCACGCTATCCGGGGCGCGATTGGATACTGACACGGATACTGTGGCTTTCCGGCTGTGAGCGCGGTTTCAATCGCCTGGGGCAGGTGGACACCATGCGCCGTTACATCTATATCCACGGCAGCCCGGATGGTGCGGAAATGGGCAAGCCCGGCTCAATCGGCTGCATCCGCATGCATAACCACGATTTGCTGGAATTGTTTGATCTGGTGGAGGCCGGGACGGAAGTCGAGATAACAGGCCAGTCTTGATTGACAGCCTGATTGACCGGGACATTACATAGAAATTTTGCAGGAGCGGCTTCAACCGCGAATGTGGTGAGGAACGCAAGACTACGGGTTAATCGCGGCTGAAGCCGCTCCTGCCGGCCATTCCGTTCTGACAATGGCGAGCTTGATCGACAGCGACTGGTTCCCACGGCAGGTGAATCGGTGTTACTCCGCGCCAAATTTGTTCTGGCAGGCCTTTTCTAGTATCATGTACGTCCATGACCAAGTATGTATTTGTGACTGGCGGTGTAGTCTCTTCCCTGGGGAAGGGTATCGCCGCCGCCTCCCTGGCAGCAATCCTCGAAACCCGCGGTATTAAAGTAACCATGCTCAAGCTGGATCCCTACATCAATGTGGATCCCGGCACCATGAGCCCATTCCAGCACGGCGAAGTATTTGTCACCGAGGACGGGGCGGAAACCGATCTCGACCTGGGGCACTATGAGCGCTTCATCAGCACCAAAATGAGCAAGCGCAACAACTTCACCACCGGCCAGATATACGAAAGCGTAATCAAGAAGGAGCGGCGCGGCGATTATCTCGGCGGCACGGTACAGGTGATTCCCCACATTACCGACGAAATCAAGCTGCATATCAAGGCTGGTGCAGGCGATGCGCAGGTCGCCATCGTCGAAATTGGCGGCACCGTGGGCGATATCGAGTCGCTGCCATTTCTGGAAGCAATCCGGCAGATGGCAGTGCAGAATCCTCGCAACGATACCTGTTTCATTCATCTCACGCTGCTGCCTTACATCGGCTCGGCGGGGGAATTGAAGACCAAGCCGACCCAGCATTCAGTAAAAGAATTACGCGAAATAGGTATTCAGCCGGACGTGTTATTATGCCGCGCTGATCGCGAACTGCCAGCGGATGAACGCCGCAAAATTGCGCTGTTCACCAACGTACGCGAAGAGGCGGTGATTTCGGCAGTGGACGCGGACAGTATCTACAAAATTCCGGGGCTGCTGCACGATCAAATGCTGGATGAAATCGTCTGTCATAAACTGGATATTCTCGCCAAGCCAGCGGATCTGAGCGTCTGGAAAAAACTGGTGGACGCGCTGGAACATCCGCAGCACTCGGTGAAAATTGCGCTGGTGGGAAAATATGTGGATTTGACCGAATCTTACAAATCCCTGTCGGAAGCCTTGATCCATGCCGGCATTCATACCCGCAGCAAAATCAATATTCATTACATGGATTCGGAAAATATCGAGAAGCAGGGAACCGATTGCCTGGTCGGGATGGACGCGATCCTGGTTCCCGGTGGTTTCGGCAAACGTGGCGTGGAAGGCAAGATCATGGCCATCCGCTACGCACGTGAAAACCGTATCCCTTATCTGGGCATCTGTCTCGGTTTGCAGTTGGCGGTAATCGAATACGCACGCGACAAGGCTGGCATGGAAGGTGCGCACAGCACCGAATTCAATCTGGATACGCCTTACCCCGTTATTGGCCTGATCACCGAATGGCGTACGCGTGAAGGCCAGTTGGAAACCCGTGACGCCAAATCTAATCTCGGTGGCAGCATGCGCTTGGGCGGGCAGGAATGCGTACTGAAAGAAGGGTCGCTGGTGCGAAAAATTTATGGCGCGGACAAAATTATTGAACGCCATCGTCATCGTTACGAAGTCAATAACGAATATCTCCCCCGACTGGAACAGGTAGGACTGCGTGTAAGCGGATTATCGGCGGTGGAGACCCTGTGCGAGATGATTGAGTTGCCGCAGAATGAACATCCGTGGTTCGTTGCCTGCCAGTTTCATCCCGAATTCACTTCCACCCCCAGGGCGGGTCATCCATTGTTCAAAGCGTTTGTCGAAGCCGCCATTGACTCCGCGGACAGGCGCACCGCATCAGTAACGGCAGATTCCGGCAAATTAAAAATCATCGCTTAAACGCCTGTTGCATAACATCTCACCATTTATACATAACTTAAATAACATCAGGGAAAAATAGCATGAGTGCAATCGTAGATGTCATCGCCCGCGAAATCATCGATTCCCGTGGCAATCCGACTGTAGAAGCGGATGTATTGCTCGAATCCGGCGTACTGGGACGGGCGGCTGTACCTTCCGGTGCATCCGTCGGCACCAAGGAAGCCGTCGAATTGCGCGATGGCGACATGCAGCGCTATTTTGGCAAGGGCGTACTGAAAGCGGTGGAAAACGTCAACACCGAAATTGCTGAAGCCATTATGGGATTGGATTCGATGGAGCAGAATTTCATCGATCAAACCCTGATTGACCTTGATGGCAGCGACAACAAATCGAGGCTGGGCGCCAATGCGATTCTTGCGGTTTCGCTGGCAGTGGCAAAAGCTGCAGCAGAGGAATCCGGTCTGCCGTTATACCGCTATCTGGGTGGTGCAGGACCGATGTCCATGCCGGTACCGATGATGAATGTGATCAACGGCGGAGCGCACGCCAACAACAATCTCGATATTCAGGAGTTCGTGATCATCCCGCTGGGGGCGCAGAGTTTTCGCGAAGCAGTACGCTGCGGTGCTGAAATATTTCACACCCTGAAAAAATTGCTCGACAGCAAGGGCATGCCCACCTCAGTGGGTGACGAGGGCGGGTTCGCTCCTAATCTGGCGAATAACGAGGCGGCGTTGCAGCTAATTGTACAAGCCATTGAGCAGGCCGGTTATTTGCCGGGCCCGGATGTTGCCATTGGCCTGGACTGCGCCAGTTCGGAATTTTTCCGCGACGGCAAATACCATTTGGCATCTGATGGCTTGAGCCTTACCTCGGCACAGTTCGTGGATTATCTCGCCACCTGGATAGATAAATACCCCATCCTCAGCATCGAAGACGGCATGAGCGAGCACGACTGGGATGGCTGGAAACTGCTCACCAGCAAACTCGGAAAATCGGTACAACTGGTGGGCGACGATGTGTTCGTTACCAATGCCAGAATCCTGAAAGAAGGCATTGCGCAGGGTGTAGCCAATTCCATCCTGATCAAGGTCAACCAGATCGGCACCCTCAGCGAAACCTTTGCCGCCATTGAAACTGCCAAGCGCGCGGGTTATACCGCCGTGATTTCGCATCGTTCCGGCGAAACCGAAGATACCACCATCGCCGATATCGCCGTAGCCACCAATGTGCTGCAAATCAAGACCGGCTCGCTTTCGCGCTCGGACCGCCTGGCCAAATACAACCAACTGCTGCGCATTGAGGAAGACCTGGGTGACGCCGCCAGCTATGCCGGACGGGGAGCCTTCTACCAGTTGAAATAAAACTCAGGGCCTCACAGGCAGGGGAGGAGTGGTGCGAGATTTATTTGGGCAGTGCTGCGTTATAACGTAACGTGGTGGACAATCCGCAAAGCAGGTGCAAATTGTGGGATTCATAGAGATGTCCAAATGAAGCTGCTGACGCTGCTACTCGTTGCCCTGATTGCCCTGTTACAATATCCGCTATGGCTGGGCAAGGGCAGTTGGCTCAGCGTATGGGAAGTCAATCAGCAAGTCATCACGCAGCATGAAACCAACCAGCAATGGAAAATCCGCAATGCTGCACTGGATGCGGAAGTGCGAGACCTCAAGCAGGGTCACGATGCCATCGAAGAACGTGCCCGCAGCGAATTGGGCATGATCAAGCAGGATGAAATCTTTTTCCAGGTAGTGGAAAGCAATGAAAATAATACCGCCCAGCCGGGCAGGAGCACGATAGGAACTCCCTGAAACAGCCAGGAAATGAAGGATGGAGTGGAATAATGAAGTCCGCCAATACTGTGGGTTTTTCATGGAAGTTATGCAGTTGTCACCAGTTCGACCTGCACCGATTCATTTTTATCAGCCAGCCAGATCTGTCCCTCCTGGATAGTGCAATTCAACTGCATATTGCGTTGAGCCTGTCGGGCAATGGCCTGGCTGGTTTGCGGCGGCAGATTGATTACACTCAGATTCTTGATTCGCTCCAGCTTGCTGCGGCATTGATCCCACCACCTGTCAGCGACACGGCCACCGTAGCTATAGATGAATACCTGTCTGGCGCGGCCGCAGGCTTTACGGATCAGTTTTTCATCGGGGAGACCCACATCTATCCAGAGATCGATCGCACCAGTCAAATCTTTCTGCCACAGATCGGGTTCGTCATCGGTGCTCAATCCATTGCCAAATACCAGCGCTTCATGCGCGTGCAGTGCGAAAGCCAGTAACCGCACCATCATGCGTTCATCGGTTTCTGAGGGATGGCGGGCAAGAGTCAGCGCGTGGTTCTGGTAGTAGTTGCGGTCTATATCGGCTATTTGCAGCTCGGCTTTGAAAATAGTTGCTTTAAGTGCCATATGGCTGCCTGTCGGTTATTTATCAATACAATCAACATGTAAAGCTTCAACCCCCAAACTAAGGGGGCGGCTCGCAAGATATTTTAATGGTGCTTATTATGACAATAACCAGTTGAAAGTAATCATTATTATATGAATTTTTCAGGCAATGATAATTTATTTTCAATTTACCCTTAAGGAAGTGCAACAGAGGCCGATAATCAAAGTAGGCGGTCAGATTGCCCGCTATTTCTAAAACTGCAGGAGGCACGCATGGCAATTGATTCCGTTTACTCCGTTTCCACAACAGGCTCTCCACCAGTCAACAGCACTCAGAAAAGCGCAGAAGACCGCACTGTTGAGAAGCCAGAGAGCCACAATGACAAGAGCAGTAATACTGGCGCTTCATCCGAAGCGCATACTACCGCTCCTACGGTTAACACTGACGGTCAGAAAACCGGTACCACCATCAGCACCAAGGCCTGAGCCAGATAATATTCGCAACCAGAGGAGCAACACTCCTTTGGTTGTGTTTATTGGAGTAATTAAGAATGAGTGTCTAGAACCTTGGTTGGACAGGTGAACATTGGCCTGTAAAGGTGACTACCCCGCCTTTCCTGCCTTCAGAAATATCAGTCACAATTCCCGATAATCTATCAATGCTGGTTTGAGTAACAGTAAACGAAGTGCCGCTTTTTACTTTCTCGGCGTCACAAATAATCATCTCATCTGACCACTGGCAGGGTATGAAGCCGTGTAATTTTCCACCAATAAAGGAAAAGGTTTGGGTCATCGACTCTTTATTCGGATCTCCACCTGACCCTGTATATACGCTCTCGCCAACACAAATGAGCTCAAGATCTTGCTGTCCATGGCAAACCATGGGTACGCAAGCAATCAACGCGATGATCAGTTTTCTCACGGGCTGTTTTCGAGAGTAAATAAAATTAAGCGGCCTAGTTTTGCATGGTTCGATTTTATGGGAGGATTATATTCCCCTGGGAAATCTGTAAGTTATTGCCCGCTATTTTACATGCTAATACTGCCTGTAATCGTCAGGCTTGTGACATTCTCCCTTGAACCGGCCTTGTCATGTGTATTTTACTAGAGTTTCTTATGGGATATATTTCATGCCGGTTCGGGCCACCTGGATAAAGTGACTGCAATTATTTCGAATTGCCCGGATAGTTCACTGCGCTTGTGCTGCATTTGGTGATGTGAGTGGTCTGCGGATTAACAGACGTTCTAACTAGTTATTTTATTGATGATATTTTATCCGGCGCTCGCCAATACCCGTCAGTTTTGTCACGTTTCAAAATCAAACGGTCAGTCCTGATCACACAAGTCACTAGTGAGGATGGCACCGTATTCCCCCCTATCCGCTCATCCAATAGCCGTT
>CAKKRD010000032.1 GCA_919902515.1 Nitrosomonadaceae bacterium
CTATTTCTATGCACCCACGGTGTAAGGCTAATAAATCAATCGATGCCGTTTAGGTGAAGCGGAGTCCATCTCATTGCTTTGGGGAAGATCGGCCATTCACTCAGGCTCGACATCCCCCCTGCCCCTATGGCAAACTCCATCCATTCGATGAGCAGAAGAAACGGGTGCTGTTTTTCAGGATCATAGTCTGATACAAAATTAAATTGGAAGGAACCATCTGAATGAAATCTGAAGAGAAGCAAGCTGTGCGTGGGGCATATTTAATTCCGCTGGCACTGGTTTTGAGTCTGGCTGCCTGCGACGGAGAGAAGAAAGACGCGGACAAGGATGCAGCCAAAGACGCTGGCAAGTCGCAAGCCAGTTCAACCATGGCGGCTACACCAACCACCGGAATATTGACAGATGCGGCGGTAGGCGGCGTGGCTTATCTGGCATCTTCTGGCGCTGCGGGCACCACGGACGAAAAAGGGATCTACAAATATAATCATGGCGATACGGTTGAATTCAAACTGGGCAGCCTGATTATCGGCAAAGTAAAAGGTGCACCTATCGTAACACCCATGGAGCTGGCTGGAGATAACAGCGCCAGACTGCAGAACCTGCTGGTTTTATTGCAGTCCCTGGATGCGGACGGTAATCCTGAAAACGGCATTTCCATTCCGGCCGGTGCTGCAGCCGCTATCAGCGCGTCCATCAATCTGGACAGCGATCCTGCCGCATTCGCAGCATCTGCAGAGCTACAGAAGGTAAGAGAGGCGGGAGGTATTACCGGCCCAGTCAGGACCATCGCGCAGACCAAGGCTCACTTTCTTTCACAAGGTATGGCGATGCTCAGTACCAGTATCTGGTTTAAACAGGACGGCTCAACAGCGTTCGTGATGCGCGCTTTAGCGACAGGCGAGTATTTGCAAGGGGAGGCCATAACGGATGACTTCTGCGACGCCAACCGGATATGCGGTGGTACCAAGGCCAGCACGGCGGGAGTGGAGTACGGTACAGCAAGCCTTTCTGAATTCGATAACCGGGGATTCAAGATCATTGGCAAGCCAACAGTTGATACCAATCTTAAAGCCGGTTTGTCGCACCCACAACCAACCTGGCGCGTCCGTACCGATGGTGTTGACTTGATTGCCACAGAAATTGTGACGGTACAACGAGAGAGAGCGCAGCATAGCGTCTTTAGTGAACTCTTTCATGCTGGAAAACGTGCAGGGCCACTGGCGGTTACGGACAAGAAAGAGCCCCCAAAGACCAGGATCGAGGAAAGTCGTTACTCCAGAATGGAAAATGACCCCAAAGGCATCGTCGGAGCCTGGGTGCTGAACCCGGCCGCGATCAAGACACCAACCTATTTGTTCTTTGCCAACGGCAAATTTCTACTGATTGACCCCATTGGAGATCCGGACCGTGACGGTCATAAAAGCTGCGGTGCTCCGGGTGTCGAATTCACTGCCTATACCTACGATGCCAGCAGCAAGGCTTTCAGTATCAAAGGCTTCACTTATGACACTAATGGCTGCGCAGGTTTTTCTGAAAACAATGCACTCTCGTTTAGCATCAGCGCGGATGGTAATACGGCAACGGTGAATACACAAAACAAGAGTACGCTTACCCTATACCGGGTCTCAAAATAGCAGACTTGTTTCACGCAGGGCGCAGCAAGTTTTCCCGTAGTCTGTCAGATTTTCATCAGATACCGGATTGCCCAGGAAAAGACTCGAGGGCCCAACAGCCATCTGGCCATGATGGCCATTTTGGAATCGCTGGGCAGTGCATGGCGTACCGGGGGATTCGCTGCTGTGACCGCCTCAAGCACTGCCCTGGCAATGATCTCCGGGCCGGGCGCTCTGGGTTCATCGACCAGCAAACCACGAACACCGGCCAGAAGTCTCTGGTAGACAGGCGGATGCGCGACAGTCTCAAGCAATGCCAACTGCCTGGGGACAAACTCCGTCTTGATCAAACCGGGGGCGATCACTACCACATCGATCCCAGATCCCATTACTTCGTTGCGCAAGGTTTCGGACAGTACTTCCACCGCATGCTTGGAGGCGGCGTACCAGCCAAAACCCGGGATCGGCACTCTGCCCAGAATCGAGGTGATGTTGATGATGCGCCCCGATTTCTGCCGCCGCATATGCGGCAAGACTGCTTGCATGAAGCGTGCATAGCCGAAGACGTTGACTTCGAATTGCTGATGCGCGGCCTCCATTGAAACACATTCAACCGCACCCAACTGGCCGTACGCGGCGTTGTTCACCAGCACATCAATCTGACCCTTGCTCGCGATGACGTGCTCCACTGCCGCTCGAATGCCCTCTGCGTCGGTAACATCCAGCCGGATCGGCTCTATCTGCCTGGAGCGCATCTGTTCCAACCGTTCCATGCGGCGCGCCAGGGCAAATACGTAATAGCCGTTGGCGGCCAGCAGTTCGGCCGTGGCCTTGCCAATACCGCTGGATGCTCCGGTAACCAATGCAATTCGCTGCCTCATGTTTTCTACCTTTGATGGTTACTGTTCATTCAATTTTCTACTAAGCTGAAATCAACAGCGAAGAAAATCTGAAGTTTCTGTCATTATTTATAGGAGCCGATCATGCCCACCATACATTCTCCAACCATTCCAAATCCCAGCGTATTGATTCCAGTCCATCCCGCCATAGAAGATTATATGCGCGGATTGTTAAGTCAGACCGATGATCCGGTACTGACGGAGATGGAAAAAGTCGCGCAGGAAAATAACTTTCCCATCGTCGGCCGCCTGGTGGGTGTTTTTCTCGAGACACTGGCCAGGACAGTCAATGCTCGGCGTATATTTGAGTTTGGCAGCGGCTATGGCTATTCGGCCTACTGGTTTGCAAAAGCAGTGGGGCCGGAAGGACTGGTAATCTGCAGCGACGGTGACCCGCTCAATCAGGAAAAAGCCGGGCAGTATCTCGGTTCGGCGGGTTTATGGGATAGAGTCGGTTTCCATGTAGGGCTGGCGCAGGAAATCTTTGCCCGGACTGAAGGGTTATTCGACATCTGCTACAACGATGTGGATAAAGGCGATTACCCCGAAGTGTGGCAAATGGCCAGAAACCGAATTCGTCCCGGAGGTCTTTACATTGCTGACAATGTGCTGTGGCATGGACGGGTAGCGGTAGAAAATTATGTTGATGTTGTCCCCGGTTGGACCGAAGCCATCCTCGAGCATAATCGACTCATATTCACTGATCCTGAATTCGATGCTTTCATCAATCCGACGCGGGATGGTGTTATCGTGGCGCGGCGAAAGACCACATAACAATCCATGCAATCTGTAGGACTAGCGTTCGGCAACATCCCTGCGCTGATGGTTCTCAAGCGCCATCTGCAGCACGGTAGCCCGCTCTGCTTCCGGTAGCTTGCTTATTTCCTTGATGGCAGCGAAAAACCGGCCCATATCTCCGTTCTGCTGCGCGAGTAGTGCCTGAAATGCGGGCACCAGTTGTGTGTAGGTAGAAATCGTTGCCAGCAGTGCGTTGTTGAGCTGCTGCGCAAACCATCGGTCGTAGCTGCTGAAATCGGCTCTGGCGATTTTTAGCTGGGCGAATTCTTCGCGTAATTCATCAAATATGCGCGCCTTGGCCAAACGTTTCTCTGTGTCGCTCAGATCTGAGGAAAACAGTTCCTGCAGCCGCTTGCGGTGGTTCAGCACCAGCTCGGTAAAGACGGTTTCCCTTTCCTGTCTGGCATCAAATACGGCCCGCTGCGAAGCCGCACCGGTGCTGTCCAGCCAGCGTCCGACCCCTTCCTGCTCAACTACAGTGGCAAAAGATTCGTTGAAGGCGCTGTCACCAGGAACATAAACCACCTGGTGAGTGAGTTCATGAAATATCAGCCGTGCGAGTTCCATTTCGGAATAGCCGATAAAGGTATTGAGCACCGGATCGTTGAACCAGCCCAGGGTAGAATAAGCGCGAACCCCGCCGACATGGACGTCATAACCCTCATTTCTGAGCTCTTCTGCGTAGCTTTCCGCTTCTGCTTGCGAGAAAAAACCACGATAGCTGACACAGCCAGCTTGCACGAAGCACCATTTTTTGAGCTCGCTGGAAAGTTCGGGGGCAGCGAATACATTCCAGACCACAAACGGACGCTTCAGATCGGCATAGCTTGTATAACTCTGGTTATCCGGAAGCTTCAGTTCGCGGCTGGCGAATTCCCGCATCAGGACGACCCGGGCGAGAACGCGCTTCAGTTTCTGATCGGCAGCGGGATCAGCGATAATCGTGCTGATCGGCTGGGCTCGGCGCAGAATCTCCATCTGACCGTCCACCGCCCGGGCGTAATAGGGAAGATTGGCACAGCTTCCAAGCAGGACGACCTGACCCACGGCAATGGCAAGCTTTAATCGACGCGAAATTCGTAAAATCATTTCGACTCCGGATGGTGCAGAAAATGTCCCTGCCGCAAAAATGCGCATACCTGACGCGCAACCCCAGCAGAAAAAAGCATGCCGGTATGACTCACATTGAGCACTACGTGATCGCTTGCAGCCGGTAGCCGCGTCTCCTCGACCGTTACCACGCCATCATTGGGATGCGGCAATCCGCCCAGCAGCTTGCCGATACCCAGACTCATACAGCCGGCGATTGATCCCACCTCGTGCTGCTGGGGACATACCGATGTCTTCTGCCCCAGCCACTGTCCCATGCTGCGTCCGATCAGCCATCGTCCCAGCGTGATGCGCACGAGCTTGCTGGCCGCGTAACTGGCATGGTAAGGGCTTCCCAACAGCAGCACACGGCCGGTGCGCGGTTCTGGATGTTCCACCAGCATCTGCAACAACAAAAGACCTCCCAGACTATGACCGACAAAGTGGATGCGTGGTGCAGCGATACCTGCGACAAAGCGCGACAGCAACAGAGCGTTTTGTGACAACGGGGCACGCACGGAAGGATAGGAAAAAATGATGGTATGAAAACCGCAGCGCCGCAACTGCAGTCCCAATAATGTCATGATCCAGCCACGCACCCATAGACCATGCACCAGTACCACGGTTTCTTTGACTACTGTTTCGCCCGACAATTCAATTTCTGGAATAGGTTTCACGGCGTGGGGGCAAACGCTACTAGGGCATCAGTATGACTTAACATCGGGCGGCACCTATCCTGCCAGCTCCAGATCGGAAATACTCAGTAAAGCCGAAAATTTCTGTGCGGCGGCATCCTGCGTAAACGGCAGCACTCCCAGCAGCAGGCAAGCCAATCTTTGTTCCAGTGCGCGCACATTCTCCTCGAACTCAATCATTTGCGGGTCAACCTGATTTGCCACCCAACCTGCGAGTGGCAAACCGGTTGCCCGCACAGCCTGGGCGGTCAGTAGTGCATGGTTTAGGCAGCCCAGCCGCATTCCCACCACCAGTATCACCGGAAAACCCAGCGCCAGCGCCATATCGCCAGTATCACACTGGCTGTTGAGGGGCACCAGAAAACCACCGATACCCTCAACGATCACTATCTCGGCGACATTCTGCAACTCGTGGCAGGCCCGGAGGATAACTGTGGTGTCGATTTCAATCCCCATCCGTTTGGCTGCGATATGCGGCGCAACCGGCGGAATCAGTGCGTAAGGGTTGATCCACTCACGTGGCGCGGCAACGTTGCTGGCTGCGATAAGCAATTCCACATCCATCCATTTCCCGTTCTCGCAGCCTGCCGCCACCGGCTTCATGCCTGCGACAGCTTTGCCACGCGCGGCAAAGGCATGCAACAAAGCACAACTTACCAGGGTTTTTCCCACGCCGGTGTCAGTGCCGGTGATGAAATAGCCTGTTGCCATAAAATCATTCCGGTAGACGAAACTCATCTTTCATTGGATGTCCGGCTGCGAGCTTGCCGATTGTTTTTCGCGGCTGCGGCTTCCAGGCATGGCCGTAAATCACCTCAAAAGTCGCCGGTAGTTTCCCTTCTATTCGCAGCGTTTCATAATGGTCTATTGCCTTCTGCCACCCGCTTTTCCCGGTTAGCCCGCGCGACCTGCCCTGAGTGACATTGTGGGCGCCGATGGCTCTGAGATCCCGCATTACGCCAATCACATCATCATAGGTCAACGTGATGTATTCCATATCCATGACCGGCGTAGCAAAGCCGTTATGCACCAGCATGTCACCAATGTCGTGCATGTCAGTAAAGCGGTTGATGTGACTGTAATTGTCTGCACTACGGAAAGCCTGGCGTAATTCCTTCAAGGTATCCGGCCCGAAAGTGCTGAACATGAACAGCCCGCCAGGCTGCAGCACACGGCGCACCTCAGAAAACGTGTAGCGCATATCGTTGCACCATTGCAATGTCAGATTTGACCAGACCAGGCCGACGCAGGCATCTTTCAACGGCAACAGTTCAATGTCGCCACACAGATAACTTGTCCGGTTCCCGCGAGCTGGCGACAACCGCTTCCACCATGGAACGGAGGGGCGTGCCTGAAAGTGCATCGCCAGCGCAATATCGACTGCCAGCATTTCGGCTGCGGGGTAGCGCATGGCCAGTTTGCGGCTGCCATAACCGGTGCCACTGCCTGCATCGAGAATTATATCGGGAGTGTATTTGATGTAATTAAGGCGCGACAGCATCCGGTCGCATACTTCGCGTTGCAGCACCGCCGCCCGGTCGTAACCCGCTGCTGCCCGCTCGAAGGCGTGGCGCAACTGGCGTTTATCTAGGGTATGGTCGTAATTCATCTAAACCGTCTGAATCAGGCTTGCTATAAATTGATCGGGATGTGATAAGAATAGCGCATGTCCGCAGCCAGGTAACATTAGCAGTTCTGAGTCGTGCAACTGCTGATGCATCCACCTCGCCGCAGCGGGATTGGTAATGACATCGTTTTCTCCATGCAACAACATCACCGGCTGATTGATGCTTGCTATTTTCTTGCGTAAATCGGTCGTCAGCAAAATTTGTAACCCTGCTTGCAGCGAAATCTCATCCGGCTTGCCCTCCTGAGAAAAGCTTGCGCGTAATTGTGCCAGCACTGCGGTGGTATCGCTGCTGCCTCTCACCTGCAGGGTGAGAAATTGATCCAAAGTCGTTGCATAATCCCGCTTCAAGTTCTTCATGAATAGTTGCAGCATCGCCACTTCCATTCCCCATTGCCAGTCTGCACGTTTAACAAAGCAGGGCGTGGTGGATACCAGCACAAGTTTGCTGACACGCTCGGGCATACGCAATGCAAGCTCAACCGCCACCTGCCCACCCAGCGACCAGCCGCAGACAATACAGCTTGCGGGCAAAATCTCTGCGACCGCATCAACCACGCATTGCAGCGTACCCGATTCGCACGCCGGACTGGAGCCGTGTCCCGGCAAATCCACCAGGTGCAAGCGGAAATGCTGTGCCAGCCGGTCACGTACGCTATCCCAGATGTCGCTGTGCATGGCCCAGCCGTGCAGCAGAACGAGATCGGGGCCAGCGCCAAAGATTTTAACGTGGAGACTCATGGTTCGACATAACCAGCGACCAGGCTGTTGTTGTTTGACAGCCCAGTCGAATGGCTAGTAGTTACATCAGGCTCACCACGAACGGGCTTAATCAGATCCCAGGAATTGCTCTCCAGTTCTCTCAATGCCGCCACCAATTGCTCCACATCTTCCATGCTGTGTGCAGCGGACAGGGAAATCCGCAGCCGTGCCGTACCTTGCGGCACCGTAGGTGGACGGATCGCAGGCACCAGGATGCCGCACTCACGCAGCGCTCCACTTAGCTGCAAGGCTTCATCATTGCTGCCTATGAGCAAAGGCTGGATAGGAGTGACGGATGACAGCAGCTTCCAGTGCAACGACTGCAACCCTTGTCTCAGTTGTACGATGAGTTGTGACAGTCTCTCACGCCGCCATTCTTCCTGCTCGATCAATATCAGGCTACGCAGCAAGGCATGGGACAGCAGCGGCGGCGTGGCGGTGGTGTAAATATAGCTGCGGGCAGACTGAATCAGGGTTTCAATGATTTCCGCCTGTGCGGCAACGAAAGCGCCGAATACACCTGCTGCCTTGCCGAGGGTCGCCATGTAAATTATGCGCGGCGAGCTGAGATTGAAATGGGATGTCACTCCCCGCCCCTGCCGTCCCAGCACCCCGAAACCGTGCGCATCATCGAGCAGTAGCCAGGCATCATATTTGTCACACAGTGCCAGCAGTCCAGCCACGGGGGCGATATCCCCATCCATACTGAATACGGCATCGGTCATCACCAGTTTGCGCCTGGCCTGCGACCCAGCCAGCCGCCGTTCCAGCACAGCCAGATCAAGGTGCGGGTAGCGAATCAATTTTATGCGTGAGCGCAGCACCGCATCGTTGAGCGAAGCATGATTGAGTTTGTCGGCAAATATCGCATCACCACGGTCAATCAATGCCGTCACCATCCCGGCATTGGCCATGTAGCCGGTGGAGAACAGTAGCGCCCGGGGGAATCCGGTAAAGTGCGCCAGCGCGTTTTCCAGCGCATGATGGGCCGAAGAATGCCCACTGATAAGGTGCGAGGCGCCCGCCCCCACCCCATATTGTCTGGCACCGTCGCAGACTGCCTCAATCAACTGGGGATGATTGGCAAGGCCAAGATAATCGTTGCTGCAAAATGTGAGATATTCGCGCCCGGCTATCGAGACACGAGTGTGCTGGGGACTTTCCAGAGTCAGACGGCGGCGGTACAGCCCTGCGTTTTCCCGGCTGCGTAGCTGTTCGGCGAGATCGAAGAGCATTCTGGCTACAGCGAATGGAGTCCCAGTTTTTTGAACAACGCGTCATCCCGCTGCGCTTCCGGGTTGCCAGTGGTAAGCAGCTTATCGCCATAAAAAATCGAATTGGCACCGGCAAGAAAACACAATGCCTGTATTGCTTCCGACATTTCCTGCCTGCCGGCAGACAACCGCACCATCGCTTTGGGCATGGTGATGCGTGCCGCCGCGATGGTGCGTACGAATTCCAGCGGATCAAGCGCCTCCGTGCCGTGCAACGGTGTACCTGCCACTTGCACCAGGTGGTTGATGGGGACAGATTCAGGATAAGGGTCGAGATTCGCCAGTTGCGCGATCAAACCGGCACGGGCATGGCGCGATTCGCCCATGCCGACGATGCCGCCGCAGCACACGTGCATGCCGGTAGCGCGGACTTGCTCCAGCGTGTCGAGACGATCCTGATAATCACGGGTGGTGATGATCTCACCATAGAATTCCGGCGCCGTGTCGAGGTTGTGGTTATAGTAATCGAGACCGGCCTGCCTGAGCTGCTCAGCCTGCCCCGGTTTCAACATCCCCAATGTGGCACAGGTTTCAAGCCCCAGCGCTTTTACTGCACTGATCATTTCCGCTACTTTGTCGATATCGCGCTGTTTGGGTCCGCGCCACGCTGCGCCCATGCAGAAGCGCGATGCTCCCTGCGCTTTTGCCGCCTCCGCTGTGGCAATCACTTCCGTGAGCGACAACATGTCCTGATCTTCAACGCCGGTATGGTAGCGCGCTGCCTGCGGGCAATAGCCACAGTCCTCGGGACAGCCGCCAGTCTTGACCGAAATCAGTGTGGACAACTGCACTGCGTTGGCATCGTGGTGCTGGCGGTGAACCAGTTGAGCTCGGTGAATCAGGTCGCTGAACGGTAAATCCAGTAATGCTTCGATTTGGGGAATGCTCCAGCGTGACTGGCTGATGGTGATTACATCGGGAGCAAGCTGATCCATTTTATATCCTGTATTAGCCAGTGGCTGAGCATTTGATTGATTCGGTTGTACTACTATTAATTTGGGAGTGGCGGTTTAATCATTTTTTCCCAGAAGGAAGTGAATCATCGGGGATACAGTCGTTATTGTCAATTTATCACCCGGTATCTTTAAACGATAGATTAAATACAATGCAGATATTTTTACGCAAGCGTTGTTTGTTATGCGGGGCATACGGCAATAGTGCCCTGTGTGAGCCCTGCCGGAACGACCTGCCTTATCTGCCGTTTGATCGTTGTCCGGTATGCGCCCTGCCGGCTACAGGAAGACTTATCTGCGGTGCCTGCTTGGCGTACCCACCCGCGTTTGCTCATACCGTGGCAGCAGTAAGTTACGACTTTCCAATAGATGCAATGATCCATTCGCTCAAGTATCGGGCGAATCTTGCGATGGCACCGATACTGGCCAATTTGCTGGCAGCACAAATTGATCAGGTAATATTCCCGGATTTCATCGTACCGATGCCGTTGCACCCTGCCAGACTGCGTGAACGGGGTTTCAATCAAGCACTGGAAATCGCCCGCTGTATCGCGGAAAAAACAGGTATCACCTTGTTGCCGAACGTCTGCAAGCGCATCAAAAATACCGTTTCTCAGACTGGCTTGCCGTGGAAGGAACGCGAGAAAAATATTCGAGGCGCATTCGCCTGCGAAATGGACCTGACGGGAAAGCACATCGCTGTGCTGGATGACGTGATGACTACTGGTGCAACCCTGAATGAATTGGCACGGGTGTTGCATGCACGCAGGGCAATAAAAGTGAGCGGGTGGGTAGTGGCAAGGACGTTATAGAAAACGGCAATCAAGAAGCGGCATCACAAATTATTGCGGCACATCATTTCGGGGCGTGTATGTAGATGATGAGTTGGTTGCCCACCTCACTCTCAAATTTCCGGATGCGCGTGACCAGACTCTCGCTCAACACACAATCCTTTGCCAGCATAAATGCGCCGTATGCAGTCAAGATGTCACGCGACAGTACCATGCCCTGCTTTAGCTGCCGTGAATTCACTATCAGTTCCGATTCTATCTGGAATGGCGCATCCTTCACCTTGGTCACACCCATAAAGGCATCCACCACTGCCGGGTCGTAACGCTTTCCCTTACCTTCCTGGATGTAGGCAACCGCTTCGCTTGGACTGAGGCGTTTGCTCAGCAGCTTACCGATCTGCACTGCATCATAATCATAGACTAGCGCAAGTATGCGTGCGCCCAGCGGGATATCCGCCCCAGCCAACCCGTCCGGATAACCCAGACCATCGAAACGCTCGCGGTGACTGCGAATAAGTTTTGCCTCGGCATGGAGTTGTTCCAGCGCCATCAATGCAACCTGTCCTTTGACCGGATGCTTGATCACTTCGGCACGTTCTTCTCCAGTCAAATTCACAAAAGGTTTTTCAAACAACCGATCCGGTAAGCCGATTTTGCCGATGTCATGCAGCAATGCGGCGATAAACACATTCTGCACTTCCGCGTCATCCATATTCATGCGCTGAGCGATCATGCGGGAAAGCGAAGCAACCCGCCGCGAGTGGCCCGCCAAGTCACCTTCACGCAATTCAATCAGATTGGAGAACACCTGAATCGAAGTAACAAAGCTCTTTTTCAGGCTGCTGTGGGCAATTTCGAGAAGTTCCATGGTCCGGCGCACTTCCTCAGTGCGCGCCTCGACCTTTTCTTCCAGATTGGCATTAAGATCCTTCAGCTCTTCGTTCTGTCTGTGCGTCAACTCTTCCAGGCGTTTTTTTTCCCGCTCCAGCATCTGCTGATGCAGCGCATGCTTGATCGTTGGAATAATGTCACTATCTTGCCATGGCTTGGATATATAGCGGTATATCTGCCCCTTGTTGATGGCATCAATGGTGGCACCGATTTCGGTATGACCGGTGATTAGCATGCGTACTGTTTCCGGCCATTTCTCCCTGACTTTCTCCAGAAATTGTGCGCCGTTCATTTCCGGCATGCGCATATCCGAAACTACCAGATCAACATTTTCCCGCTCCAGTATTGCCAGTCCCTGGGCGCCACTTTCCGCCGTCAATATCCGGTAACCAAACGGGTGAAATAACCGTTTCAGCGATGATAAAATATTGGCCTCGTCATCAACAAACAGCACGGTTGCGTTGATCTCTGGCACGATCTGCAATGTCGATAAGGTTTGCGTTTTGCTCATGTATGTCCCCACTCTATTAAATACGCCTTATACGATCAGCCTACGCTGGCTCAGCAAGCAATCACACACGACTAACAGCGTGTTTTGCCAGACAACCGCCGGCACCTCCAGAGGTGCCACGAAATCTACGAAATGACTCTATCACCGCCGGAATGCTGGCCAGTGTCCAGCATTCCTAGGTGATAGAGCATTACATTATTACGCCCGCTTTTCTTCGCATGGTACATGGCGATATCGGCATTCTTCATCAAGGTTTTCTCACCTTTGCCATGCTCTGGGTAGACGGCGATCCCAATACTTGAAGAGATATGCATGCTATGGCCAGCCAATTCAAAGGGCTGACTCAAAACATGGCGAATTTTCTCTGCGACCATCGTGGCGTCCTGTTCCTGTTCAATATTCGGCAGCAGTGCGATGAATTCATCCCCGCCGATCCGTGCAACGATATCGGATTCACGCATACAACCTTGCATGCGTTTAGCCGCTTCCTTCAGCAACAAATCACCTACGGCATGACCGAATATATCGTTGATGGGCTTGAACTTATCGAGATCGAGAAACATCAGCGCCAAATGCTTTTTATCCCGTTTGGCGGTGGCGAGTGCCTGTTGCAGGCGACCGGTGAACAGAGCACGGTTGGGCAAGTCGGTAAGCGCGTCAAATTGTGCCATATAAATCATGCGTTCCTCTGCGGCCTTGCGCTCGGTGATGTCACGCACCGTTGCCTGCAATACTTTTTTGCCGCCATAGTCGAACGTGGACAACAACACTTCGGCAGCGAAGTCTTCCCCATTTCTTCTGCGATGCACCCATTCAAAACGTTTCTGACCCTGATCATATGCGGCCATGATATTCTCGTGTGTCGTCAACAGCGAATCCCGTCCGTCAGGCTGGAAAGGCGGCGAAAATACGGCCAAGTGGGACGCGATGAATTCCTGCTTGGTCACCACCCCAAACATTGCTAGCGCACTATGATTGCAGTCGAGAAAATTTTTATCTGTTAGCAGCATGATGGCATCAGCCGAGCTTTCGAAAATAGCGCGAAACTTTTTCTCGCTTGCATGCAGATTGGCGTTAAGTTCCTTCAATTCTTCGTTCTGTCTGTGAGTCAGTGCTTCCAGACGCTGCTTTTCCCGTTCCAGCATCTTCTGTTGCAGGGCATGCTTAACTGCCAGGGTAATATCATTCTCTTCCCATGGCTTGCATATGTAGCGGTATATCTGCCCTTTGTTAATGGCCTCAATGGTGGCGTTGATCTCAGTGTAGCCACTGAGTAACATACGCACTGTCCCCGGCCATTTTGCCCTGACTTTTTCCAGAAATTGTGCGCCGTTCATTTCCGGCATGAGCATATTGGAAATCACCAGATCAACGCTTTCGCGCTCAAAAATTTTCAGTCCTTGGGCGCCGCCTTCCGCAGTCAATATACGATAGCCAAACGGGCGGAACAATCTCTTTAGTGACGCCAGAATATTAGGGTCATCGTCAACGAACAGTACAGTTGCATCGATCACTGAAGTGGCCTGTGATGCTGCTACGTTTCGAATCATATCTATTTGCGCGCCCATTATTTTCTCATTTTCTGAAGGTTGCATCGCTTCCGTCTTTTACTTGCTCACACACTTTCCGTTTGCGGCTGCTGTATTGGCAGCCATACCCGGAACACGCTCCCTTTCCCTACCTCACTTTGCGCTTCCATCCGCCCCTGATGTTTCTGCACAATCCCATACGACAACGATAGCCCCAACCCTGTTCCTTGGCCTATCGGTTTGGTCGTGTAAAACGGGTCAAATATCCGCTTCAGATCCGCCGCCGCTATCCCGTTGCCCGTGTCCGCAATTTCCACCCATACTTCGGCATCCTGTTTGCCGGTGCGCACGGTGATAGTGCCGCACTTCTCGACCGCATGCACCGCGTTCACCAGCAGATTCATGAATACCTGGTTGATCTGCGAAGGTAGACATTCCACCGCCACAATGTCGCCGTATTCCTTCACCACTTTCACTTTGTATTTGATCTCGTTGTGAACAATGTTCAGCGTACTGTCCAGTCCTTTGTGCAGATCGGCCGCATACCATTCGTCGGCCGCGTCCACATGTGAGAAATCCTTCAGGTCCCGCACAATGTTTTTAACGTGGACAATGCCTTCCCTCGATTCGACCATCAGTGCGCGCAAGTCTTCCTTCAGAAAGGCAATGTCCAGTTTCTCCCGCGCCGCCTGCAGCCGCGCACGCACCCCTTCATCGGCAATCGCCCCTTCCGCACTCTCATAATCCTCAATCATGCGGAACACATCCTGGACATATTTTTCCAGAGTGCCCAGGTTCGAATAAACATAACCAATCGGATTGTTGATCTCGTGTGCTACGCCTGTCGCCAATTGACCGATGAAGGTCATTCGTTCGGATTGCAGCAGATGATCGTGCGCTTCCTTTAGCTTGACGTTCAATTTCTGAATTTCTTCGTAACACTCGGTCAATTCCCATTTCGTCTGCTTGCCTGCAGTAATATCGATTATGGCGCCGATCATTCGATAAGGCTTGCCCACCTGATCCCTGAATGCCTCTCCGCTTGTGTAGAACCAGCGGTATTTCCCGGTATTTGTGCGCAGGCGATATTCGATAGCGTAAGGGGTACGTTGCGGTGAAAAATGGGCATCAAGTGCGCGCCGTACCAAATTCCGGTCTTCGGGATGCAGGGCTTCGATGAATGTAGAAAACAGATCTGGAAATTCGTCCTCAGTGTAACCGAGCATCTCCTTGAAGCATGGGGCGTAGAAAACCGCGTCAGTGCGGATATTCCAGTCCCACAAGCCGATGGTAGAAGTGCACATAGCTACTACGTCAGGCTGTAGAAACTCCTCGCCCCTGATCATATCCCGCTTCACCTTCTGCACCCCGTGGCATCGACGCAGGTGCTGAATTCATCGCGCCCTACACTCCGGGAAGCGACTGGCAGCAGCCACGGCAGAAAGCGGAAGATGGGTAATCTCAGCAACTTGCATGCAAGCCGCGATGGAATAGAGCCAGCAGGGAAAGGGAACAGATTTATCTTCATCTGCCAAGTAACGGCAGATTTGCAAGAAAGTTTAGGTGGGCACCTATATTTACCAAATAAATTGGCGAGACATCATTTCTTGGCCGCTGGCCGCCTTATCTGGGAACAATGGAATCCATCCGCATGGCCACTGCAACCAATTGTAAACAATTACTTTTTAGAGTATGGCAGAGATGGAATTTGCCAGGAATGCCGGTTATGTCCTGACTTATGGTGAATCCATGAAGCTCAAGAATGCGGAATCAAATGCTTATGGCGACCTGTTTCGGATGCACCGGTAACAGATCCAGAATCAGCGCCAGGTGCTGTAGCGGCTGGTCGAAATAAGCAAGTGAATGATAGTGAAAGAATGATTTGGCGGGCTGACTGAGTGCGGAGGAAATGGCTGTCCCATCCATTTGTCTACTCAAGCACTTTCCATCTGCGGCTGCTGCACTGGCAGCCATACCCGGAACACGCTCCCTTTCCCCGGCTCACTTTGCACCTCTATCCGCCCGTGATGCTTCTGGATAATGCTATATGACAGCGACAGTCCCAGCCCCGTCCCGTGGCCTATCGGCTTGGTCGTGTAAAACGGGTCAAATATCCGCTTCAGATCCGCCGCCACTATTCCCTTGCCCGTGTCTGTAATCTCCACCCACACTTCGGCATCCTGTTTGCCGGTACGCACGGTGATAGCGCCGCGCTTCTCGATCGCCTGCGCCGCGTTCACCAGCAGGTTCATGAATACCTGGTTGATCTGCGAAGGTAGACATTCCACCGCCACAATGTCGCCGTATTCCTTCACCACTTCCGCTTTGTATTTGATCTCGTTGTGGACAATATTCAGCGTGCTATCCAGTCCTTTGTGCAGATCGGCCGCATACCATTCGTGGGCCGCATCCACATGCGAGAAATCCTTCAAATCCTGCACAATATCCTTGACTCGGGTGATTCCTTCCCGCGACTCGTCCATCAGCGCGCGCAAGTCTTCCTTCAGAAAAACAATGTCCAGCTTCTCCCGCGCCGCCTGCAGCCGCGCACGCACTCCGTCATCGGTAATCGCCCCTTCCGCACTCTCATAATCCTCAATCATGCGAAACACATCCTGGACATATCTTTCCAGAGTGCCCAGGTTCGAATAAACATAACCAATCGGATTGTTGATCTCGTGCGCCACGCCCGCTGCCAATTGACCAATCGATGCCATCCGCTCGGATTGCAGCAGTTGATTTTGAGTTTCTTCCAAGCGCTTGTTGATGCCCCGGATTTCATCATTCATCTGCGCTGCCATGACGATACGCTGCTGCTGGTCTATGTGCAGCCGGGCATTTTCGATCACCAACGTGATCAGATTCACTACTACCTCGCCATTCTTCAGATCAGCTTCAGTATAGGGCTCCCTCGTGCCCTGACGATTGATACTGAGCGTGCCTATGACCCGATGCTCGATCATCAACGGCCAGCACATTGCCGAATGCGGCCGCAACGACCGGTCGCGCTCGGCCGTCAGCTTGAAGCGCGCATCGCCGGTAATATCGCCATTCAGCAACAACGATCTGCCCGTTTCCGCCACCAGGCCAAGAATACCTTCGCCAAATTCGATCTTATTACCGATGACAAATTCCGGGATGCTGATTCCGACAGCAATGATGAGGTGCCGACCGTCAGCATCGAGCAAGGCAAGGGTGCCGCCGCTGGCACCGAAACCATTGACGATGTGCTCCAGGATCGCCTGTTGCACTTCTTGCGGCTTGTTGCGCAATTCGGTGATTTGTCCCAGCCGATAGAGCTGGTAAACCCAGGAAAGTTTGCTAGTCTCGTCTGCTGACATGGCTTCCTGTTTCTCTACTCCTGCGCCAGCAGTTTCATGCTGGCATACTGCCGTTCGATTTCCGCCATCTGTATCGGCAGCATGTCATGATCCATATCCAGACGCGTCCATGCCGCAACGGACAGTGACGGCATCAGATCGGAATTGCGATCATCAAAATCCAGCATATGCGACAGAACGTTGGCGACATGCACCAGATCTGTCAACGAATTGGGCTCGTACTCGGGATTGTGATGGTCGCGAATTGCCTTCTGGATCGGCGCCGGAAAGCGCCAGCGCCGGGTCAGCTCATAGCCGATCTGCGCATGATCCAGTCCGAGCTCGGCACGCTCTGCCATGACCATGGTGACATCATCCGCCGCACAGCATGCCCGTACCGCTGCGAAATTTTTATTGAAATACGCATCCAGCACCAGTTTGCCGACATCGTGCAGTAATCCCGCAGTGAATGCCAAGCTTTCATCTCTGCCCGATATCTTCGCCAGGTGGTGAGCGCATACGGCAACACCGATGTTGTGATGCCAGAAAGACAGCCGGTCGAAACTGCTGGGAATTTCCGATATCGGAAATTGATTGATCAATCCGGCTGCCGCCACCAGCGAGCGCACATTATGAAAACCCAACACCACCACCGCACCCTTGATCGAGCCGATCTTGCCGGAATTGCCGTAAAAGGGTGAGTTCGCTACCTGCAGTACGCGGGCTGTCAGCCCCTGATCCCGGCCAATTTTCCGTACCAGGTCGGTGAAATTAACATCTTTTTTGTCGAAACTCGCCAGAATCTCCATCACCAGTACCGAAAGAGAGGGTATCTGACGAGCAGCACTGATCACCTGTTCGATCGTCAATGTATTCGCACCGCTCATGCTTCTGAATTCCTTCATTACACTTTGTTGTATTGGCTCGGGAATGATGGGGTAAACCACTCCTGACTAAGACTCTTCCTTCCCGGCCGCTCATGTAATACGTGGCCAACTGGAAGAATCGAGCGGTATGTCTACCTGGCTCCCGCTTAATCTTCTAGCTTAAGCGGTGAATTACTTTTGTTCAATGCGGAAAGCCGGTATTGCAGCAACGTATTACGCAGCTTGAGCATTATCGGGTCAGTACCAGCCACACGAAACAGACGCTCGATCCTTGCCCTGATACCTGCTTCCAGTGTAGCGCTCTCTTCCAGGGTAAGCGGTACTTCCTGCGACACCATGACGTAATCTACCTCCCGCTGTCTGAGCGCGGCAATCATGGCAGCAGACAGCATCATCCCCTCCGACAGCAGGCAAGTGCCATTGGGATTACATACATCCTGCGCCAGCAGCATCCCTGTTTCAACCTGATCAAGTGTCAGGCGTTCTATATTTATCATCCTGTCATCCCCTATCTTCAGGGTCTGGCACAATCACCAGCACCCGGCCTTCCGCTACCGAAGCAGCACCCATCGAATAACCCCAGAATTCCACATTATCTCCGTTTTCAAGCTGGCAGGTGTGGCGTTTCCCGCCCCCTCCGAGAGAATCAATCATGATTTGGGGCAACCGCTCCGAGACATAGCATCCAACCAGTGCTCCTCTGCTGCCGGCAGAAAATAACTCATCCGCCATGCGGTTGGTAACGGCAATCAGATCGTCTTCTCCAACACCAATTACCGCTACTGGCAGATCCTCCAATATTTCTTGCGATACCCGCAACATATCCAGGTTAAATATACCTTCAAGAGTTTCTTTCTCCACGCGCTGCTCAAGCGTCTGGTTAATATTCAGCAGTTGCCTATTCGCTTCCCGCAGCGCCTGTTCCAGCCGGACATTCTCCATTTTCATTTCATAACGCTGAAAAGCCTCTTCTACATTGGCCCGCAGCAGATCATCTTCCCATGGTTTGGTGAGGAATTTATAGATGGCCCCACGGTTGATGGCATCCGTCACCGCGTTGAGTTCGGTATGTCCGCTCAACACGATGCGCACGGTATCGGGGTAGATGTCCTTCACCTTGCTCAAGAATTCCACACCGGTCATTTCCGGCATGCGTTGATCGGAAATAATCACGCCCACCTCATTCTGTGCCAGCAGTTCCAGCCCTTCCCTACCACCAGCCGCTTTCAGAATGTTGTAGCCATCACGCCGCAGCAGGCGCGCCAAGGCGGCAACAATGTTCTCTTCGTCGTCAATCAGCAGAAGTGTGCGTTCCATCGTGTCCTTAAGCGGCAAATCCTGATTCATTCAGCCTTAGTGTAAGTACGTCACGCATGCTATCAGTTTTTATCCATTGCGTGCCGATCTGGTTTTTTGGAAACCAGACCGGTTAGCTTTTGTTTGCGGCATAATATGCGGGGAACTTTAGCCTTCACTGAAACTTTTCCTGGCAGTTACTTCGGGCATTCCGCGCGGCACACCCGGCCTGATGGATCAGGCTATAACTTGCGCTACCCGGAATGGTGGGTTTAACTTGATTGGCAAATACGATGTTCGACGTGATCCTGTTCCAGCCTGAAATCCCGCCCAATACCGGCAACATCATTCGCCTGTGCGCGAATACGGGGGCAAAACTGCATCTCATCAAACCACTGGGGTTTACTCTGGAAGACAAACAACTGCTGCGCGCCGGCCTGGATTATCACGAGTTCGCCAGCATAACGGTATACGAAACCTGGGCAGACTGCACCAGAAGTCTGCAAGACCGGCGCATTTTTGCCGTATCCACCAAGGGGACGCAACGCTACAACCTGGCCACTTATGTCACTGGCGATGCTTTTCTTTTCGGCGCGGAAAGTAGTGGGCTGACGGTTGAGACACTGGAGAATTTTCCGGAAGAGCGCCGCATTCGTGTGCCGATGGTGGCCGGCAGTCGCAGCCTCAACCTATCCAATACGGTCGCGGTAGTGATCTACGAAGCTTGGCGGCAGACGGGGTTTAGCGGAGCAAACTGAACACGCCTGCTGTCAGCCATAACATTTTTATCGGCACAGGGCGCAAAAATGCGCTGCAGTCCTTCCTGTTCAGCCATTCTCGGTCTTCGGCTCCCGATTGAGCAACGCCTCTACTGCCGTCTTGGGCGGTACACCATCGTACAGTATGCTGCAGACCGCCTGGGTGATTGGCATTTCTACATCCAGTTCCCGGCTCAGCCGTAGTACTTCCCGTGCGGTATACACGCCTTCTGCAATGTGTCCGAGATCCTGCAGAATATCCGGCAGCGGCCGGCCTGCCGCCAGCATTAAACCCACCCGCCGGTTACGCGACAGGTCGCCAGTAGTAGTGAGTATCAGGTCGCCCACCCCCGCCAACCCCAGGAAGGTTTCCATTTGGCCACCTAGTTTCAGTCCCAGCCGGGTAATCTCCGCTAAACCACGTGTGATCAGCGCGGCACGGGCATTGTGACCAAAACCCATGCCATCGGAAATACCGGCGGCTATCGTGATGACATTCTTGACCGCCCCGCCTGTTTCCACGCCGGCGACATCTCTGCTTGAATAAACCCGCAGCCGGGGAGTATGCAATTGTGCCGCAATGTTTCTGGAGAATTCTTCATCGTGTGACGCCAGGGTCAACGCAGTGGGCAGTCCCTGCGCCACCTCCTGGGCAAAACTCGGTCCTGACAGCACACCACAGGGCGCAACTCCGGCATATTCCTCCTGTGCTACCTGATGCGGCAACTTGGCGGATTGTGCCTCGAATCCCTTGCACCCCCAGATCACCGGGACAGCTCCTCCACAAGCAACAACCCTGCGCAATGTCTCGCGTAATCCGGCGACAGGAACGACGATCAGCGCAAGATCAGCAGTGTCAACAGCAGCGGCGAGCACAGATGTCAGTTGCAGTGAATCAGGCAGAGGGAAATCGGGAAGATAACGTCGGTTGGTACGCTGCGAGAGCATCTCGGCGAGATGCTCTGCATCCGGTGTCCACAATGTCACTTGATGGTGCGCACCGAGGTTAATGGCCAGTGCGGTGCCCCAGGCGCCCGCGCCCAGAATGGCTACTTTCATGAACCCCAGACCTGATGTGTCCTGACGTAACCGCTCTGGCCGTCACGGTGGCGCACCTTGATCCAGCCATTCACAGCAGGTTCCAGCCACTCCATCACAACATTTTGCTGGGCTTCGAACAACAGCGGCGAACTTACATCCGCAGCCTGATACGCCTCGGCCTGCGGCGCAGTGACAATCACGTAGCGCTTGTTGCTTAACGTTTTCTCTTCCACCCAGGCAAGACCGCCGCCACTATCACGCACCTTGACCCAGCCCTCAACTTTCACTATCGCTTCCACCGGCAGGTGACGGCTTGCCACAAATACTTTGCCAGCCTTGAGCGACGGAGCGTCATACATAATGACGGCGCTGTCGGCTATGGAAAAAAACTCCAGCGCTGCAACGGCATACCCATGAATCATTAATAACGAAGCCAACAGTAGCGCCTGGGTTTGACGCCGCCGGGGCAAACTTTCGAGGAGTGAGGCGTATTTCATTTTCAGTGCGTTTGCTTGGCCTCATCCAGTGACCCCGTTGCCACTGTATTCAGGTCAGCCCGCTGTTTGTCCTGCTGGTAAATCACCTCAAAATTTACCGGGTTCAGAATTACCGGAGGAAATCCGGCACGCGTGACTATGTCTGACACGGCCTCGCGCAAATAGGGAAACAGAATGTTGGGGCAGGCAATGCCCAATACCGGCTCCATTTCAGCTTCTGCCACGTTGCGTATCTGGAAGATGCCGGCCTGCCGGACCTCCACCAGAAACATGGTCTTGTCATTGATTTTGGCAGTAATGGTTGCGGTCAACAGCGCTTCATACATGCCTTCATCGATGCGCTCACCTACCGTATGCAACTGCACATCCACCTGGGGCGCTTCACGTTCAAGAAAAACTCCCGGCGCGTTGGGAATCTCCAGAGACAGGTCTTTGACATAGATTTTTTCGATGCGGAAAACCGGTTGCTGCTGTTCGCTCATGTTGAATTCCGTGTTGATTGATTTAAAAAGTAGCGCACTGGCGTAACAATCAGTATCGCAGGGATGCAGCCATTCCGGAAAACGGTTGAACCACTGCGGGACATATATCAGGCCGCCAGCAGCTTTACCAGTTCATCGTTGCGATCAAGTTGCATCAGATCATCGTAACCGCCGACATGAATGTCGCCGATATAAATTTGCGGGACGGTACGGCGCGCACTTCTCTGCATCATTTCAATGCGGCGGGCAGGATCCAGATCAACGCGAATTTTTTCGATTTCCGTTACCCCTTTGGAGCGCAATAGCCGTTCTGCCATAATGCAATAGGGACAAGTGCCAGTGGAGTACATGATTACTCTGGCCACGCAATTGCCTCTACTTCTGCACTATTGGCAAATTCGCCTTCTGCCATGTGTCGATACCCCCTGCAAGATTATGCACATGGACAAAACCATGCTTGAGCAGAATCGAACCGGCTTTACCGGTGGTGTTCATGCCGCTGCGGTGTATCAGCACGATAGGCTTGCTTTTGAATTTTTCCAGTTCCTGTATCCTGTCCTCAAGCTTGTCGGCGGGAATATGCTTTGAATTGACGATGTGCCCCGCATCATATTCACTGCCTTCGCGTACATCCAGCACCAACGCATCCTTGTAGTTGATGAGCTGAACAGCCACCAGCGTATCCACCTCATTACCGGAGCGACGTGCCGACAGCAACGACCACAGCAGCATGCCGCCGCTCACCGCAGCAGCAAGGATCATGGCAAAATTATTCTGTACGAATGCTGATTCCATATCTATTCCTTCATCTCCTCAACCGTAGATTTTATCAGAGACTGGAACATTCCGGGACTCTCTTGTTCCAACCGACTCAAAACATGCCCTGATCGGCATGCTGGCAAAAGCGCTGCTGATCAGTTTTCTGTTATTTGCCGGGTTCCGGAAAATTTCCCCGTCGTTCAGACCAATTGCATGCTGCGGTATCTGGCAAAATATATTAAAATATCATCGGATTTCAAACTGCTTCATAGAAGATCTCATCCTTTTCATAAAGGCCAACATGAAGAAACTTGTTCTCCTACGGCATGGAGAAAGTACCTGGAACGAGGAAAATCGCTTTACCGGTTGGACCGATGTGGATTTGTCGCAGAAAGGCCTGGAGGAAGCTAGAAACTCCGGTCGGTTGTTGCGGGAAAATGGATTCGTATTCGATGTCGCCTACACTTCGGTATTGAAACGCGCCATACGCACTTTATGGGTCGCGCTGGATGAAATGGATCAGATGTGGGTCCCGGTCAATCTTTCCTGGCGACTGAACGAACGGCATTATGGCGCGCTGCAAGGTCTCAATAAAGCCGAAACAGCGACCCTATATGGTGACGAGCAGGTCCTGATCTGGCGCCGCAGCTACGATATCCGGCCACCTGCGCTGACTGCCGAGGATGAGCGCTACCCTGGCTTTGATCCCCGTTACCGAAATTTGGCCAAACAAGACATTCCCCTGACCGAGTGTCTCCAGGACACTGTGACAAGATTCCTTCCTTACTGGAACGAAACCATTGCGCCAGTAGTACGATCCGGGCAGCGGACCATCATTGCCGCCCATGGCAATTCACTGCGGGCGCTGGTCAAGTATCTCGACAACATCTCCGATCAGGATATTCTGGAGCTCAATATTCCTACTGGCATACCGCTGGTGTACGAGCTTGACGACGATCTGAAACCCATCCGGAATTACTACCTGGGCGATCAGGCGGAAATTGAAAAGGCCAGACAAGCCGTGGCAAATCAGGGCAAAGCGAAAGCCTAGTTCCTTAACTGACGGTTATCGCGGGCATATGATTTTTTTCCGGCGCAAGCACGATTGAAAACATCCGTGTATATCCGTGTTAATTCACGGCTGGAGGCATTTTTCAAGTTCATCTTGCCCTGCGTTCTGGTGTTATCGTATCCGCTCCATGCCGCTCCCAAGACCAACCCGGAAGACCTGAAGCAACTGCGTCACCGCATTGAAGCATTGCAGAAAGAACTGGCAAGCAAGGAAGAATCACGATCGGAGGCAGCAGATGCGTTGCGCGAATCAGAGCAAGCCATCAGCGATGCTAGCCGCAAGCTGGCTGAACTCGCACAGGAGCAGCACGCGGCCAATGGCACCCTCACTCAGCTGCAAACCCGATCCAGTCAGATCAAAAGCAATATCGACACGCAACAATTGCAGCTAGGCAAACTGCTCTACCGGCAATACGTTGGCGGACAACAGGAATATTTGCGGCTATTGCTCAATCAGCAGGATCCCAACCAGATTGCACGTGAATTGCATTACTACAGCCACCTCTCGCGTGCACGCGCAGAAGGCATCAATACACTGCGCGCTAGCCTTGAGCAGCTTGATGCGCTCACCCGCGAGAGCCGCAATAAAAGTCTGGAGATTGCCGCAATTCAGGCTGAACAGGCCAGGCAGAAAAAACACCTGGAACAGGAAAAAGCCGAGCATAAAAAACTGCTCGCGCGCATTTCGCTGCAGGTTGAGCAGCAGCGGCGCGAAATCAGCAAGCTCAAGCGTGACGAGGAGCGCCTCTCCCGTCTGGTGGAAAGAATCGGCAAACTGCTCGCGCAAAAGAAACGCTCCACGCCTTTGAGCAACAGCAGCTTGCCCGACGCATCGACGGATGGAAATCCATTCGCAGCACTCAAGGGCCGCCTGAGTCTGCCGGTACGCGGGGAACTTACCAACCGCTTTGGTAGTCCACGTTCCGATGGCGGTATGACCTGGAAAGGACTGTTTATCCGTTCACCCAGCGGTGAAGAGGTTAAAGCCATTGCCGGCGGCCGCGTGGTATTTGCCGACTGGCTAAGAGGATTCGGTAATCTTATGATCGTGGATCATGGTGGCAGTTACATGAGTCTCTACGGCAACAACGAGATCATCTACAAACGAGTGGGTGATACCATACGCGGTGGTGACACCATTGCCGCAGTAGGAAACAGCGGCGGCAATGCGGATTCCGGTTTATACTTTGAGCTGCGCCATCAAGGCAAACCGTTTGACCCCTTGAACTGGGTCAGAATAAAATGAATGGCAATAACATAAGTCTGGAGAAAATGTAATGCGCAACAAGATGCAGCAATTTGGCCTGATTCTTTTTGGCGCCGTCGCGGGCGTGATGCTCAGCCTCAATTTCTCTGCGGTGGCCGACAAGGATACCAGGGAAGTCCTGCGTCCACTCCCGGTCGAAGAGCTGCGCGCGTTTACCGAAGTATTTGGCCGCATCAAAAGCGATTATGTCGAGCCGGTAGAAGACAAGAAGCTAATCACTGAGGCCATCAACGGCATGTTGACCGGTCTTGATCCCCATTCTGCCTACCTGGATACGGATGCCTACAAGGAGCTGCAGATTGGCACCCAAGGCGAATTCGGCGGACTGGGCATTGAAGTCACCATGGAAGACGGATTTGTTAAAGTAGTTTCGCCTATTGAAGATACTCCTGCATTCCGCGCCGGGATCAAAACCGGTGATCTGATCATCAAACTGGACGATACCTCGGTCAAAGGTCTATCTCTGAGTGATGCGATCAAACGCATGCGCGGTAAACCCAATACCCCCATCACCATCACCGTATCGCGCAAGGGTGAAACCAGACCGCTGCTATTCACCTTGGTACGCGCCATTATCAAGATTCAGAGCGTCAAATCGAAATTAATCGAACCTGGCTATGCGTACATACGCATCACCCAGTTTCAGGAGCAAACCGGCGAAAATCTGGCCAAGGCCATAGACAAGTTATTCAAAGAAAGCCCGGTGCCGATGAAAGGGCTGGTGCTGGACCTGCGTAATGACCCGGGTGGCTTGCTGAACGGTGCGGTAGCGGTGTCCGCTGCTTTCCTGCCGGCCAACTCACTCGTGGTTTATACCGACGGCCGTACCGATGACGCCAAGATGAAACTCAGAGCAAGCCCCGAATTTTACCTGCGTGACTCCAAAGGCGACTACCTGAAAGGATTGCCGCCCGCAATCAAGACCGTGCCCATGGTCACGCTGGTGAATGCTGGCTCGGCTTCCGCTTCGGAAATTGTCGCAGGTGCGTTGCAAGACCATAAGCGCTCCGTAGTCATGGGTACCCAGACTTTCGGCAAGGGATCGGTACAAACGATACTGCCGCTAGGCAATAATACCGCCATCAAGCTCACCACTGCGCGCTATTACACGCCCAACGGGCAATCCATCCAGGCTAAGGGAATCACGCCAGACATCGCTGACGCATCAGCAAAAGATGAATCTGCACGCCTGCGTGAATCCGATCTGGATCGCCATCTGTCTAACGGAAAAACCGACAAGGCCAAACCTGCCGATGCAGCAAAAGCTGCACCAAAGCCGGCAATCAAGGCACCCAAGCCGGAGAACGGCGACGACAGCAGCAAGAAACCTGAGCCACCGATGGAGTTTGGCTCCAGCAATGACTTATTGCTGACCCAAGCAATGAATCACCTCAAAGGCATCGTCCCCGAACCGGAAAAGAAATCTGTAGAAACCAGCAATTGATTCCGCCGGGAGTAACTGGATCGGTTTCCGGTTGCAGGGGAACCGCACGCGAGTGTCAGTTATGAACGACAACCAGTTGCTACGCTACAGCCGTCACATCCTGCTGCCGCAAATCGACATTGAGGGACAGGAAAGCTTGGCCCGGTCGCATGCACTCATTATCGGTGCGGGTGGTCTGGGCTCACCTGCCGCGATGTATCTTGCTGCCAGCGGTGTTGGCAAGATCACCCTGTGCGACCATGACGTGGTCGATCTCACCAATCTGCAACGGCAGATCATCCACCATACCGCCGCCATCGGCGCACCAAAAACACACTCCGCAAAGAAAACGCTTGCGGGCATCAATCCGGAAGTGAATGTGGTCGCGCTGCATGAGCGCGTCGACCAGAACAGGCTGCTGCATCTGGTCGCCGAGGCGGATGTGGTACTGGATGCAAGCGATAATTTCAGCACCCGCCACGCGTTGAACCAGGCTTCCATCGCCTGCCGGAAACCGCTGGTATCCGGCGCGGCTGTGCGCTTTGACGGGCAGGTAACCGTATTCGATTTGCGCCGTGGCGACAGTCCCTGTTATCACTGCCTGTTCCCGGCAGACGGCGAGAATGAAGATATGCAGTGCGCAGTAATGGGAGTGTTCGCACCGCTGACGGGTATCATCGGTTGTGTGCAAGCAGCGGAAGCACTCAAAATTCTGCTTGGTATCGGGGAAACCCTGAATGGCCGCCTGCTGCTGCTCGATGGCCTGACGATGAACTGGCGGTCGGTCAGACTGAATAAAGATCCGGCATGCGCGGTATGCGGCATTCCGGAACCGGCAACCATAGGCTAGTCGCTACGGCTATTCCCGCCTGACAACAACTCTCTGCGCTGCGCTTCCCAGTATTCCAGCGGGTCGCGCTTGAAACCGCTTTTGGCAAACTGGTGCCAACGGCCGGTAACATAACACATCAGCAGATTTGCCTGTGCCGCCGCGTCCAGCCCGGACGTGATTTCCTGCTCGCTGGCGGCAAAACGCAACGCCTGTTTCAGCGTCGCCTCGAGACGATCATGCAATTGATTGATGCGCACCTGCAAACGATCATTTTCGTTCACCAGCGCATCACCGATCAACACCCGCGTCATGCCTGGATTTTTCTTGGCAAAACCCAGCAGTAATGACAGGATGCCTTCAATCTGCCGGATGCCGTTGTTCTCTTCTGTAGTCAATTTGTTGATGAGACCAAACAGAGTCTGTTCAATGAATTCGATCAGCCCCTCGAACATCTGCGCCTTGCTGGCAAAATGCCGGTACAGTGCGGCTTCGGAAACGTCGAGCTTGGCCGCCAGCGCTGCGGTGGTAATTCTCTCTGCCCGCGGATTCTCCAGCATTTCCGCCAGGACCTGCAGGATTTGAAGTTTTCTTTCACCGGGTTTGGCTGGCATGAGTCTCTCGATTGAATAAAAGGTGTTTCTGTAAATCCAGGCCGGCAAACATTGGCGGCGAATTACTCCGCCTTGATCAGCGTTCCCACACCCTCGTCCGTCAGCACTTCCAGCAGCAATGCGTGCTCCACCCGGCCATCTATGATGTGGCATGATCTGACGCCATTTTTCACTGCATCCAGCGCCGAGCTGATTTTTGGCAACATGCCGCCGGAGATGGTTCCGTCAGCGAATAGTTGATCCACGCTCTGCGCCGTCAATCCGGTCAACAGGTTGCCACTCTTGTCCAGCACACCAGGAGTATTGGTGAGTAGGATCAGTTTTTCTGCGTTCAGGATTTCCGCCAACTTTCCTGCCACCAGGTCAGCATTGATATTATAGGATTCGCCATGACTGCCGACACCAATGGGAGCAATTACCGGAATGAAGTCGCGGGTATCCAGCAGTGCAATCAGCGCCGGGTCGATGCTTTCTATCTCCCCTACTTGGCCGATGTCTAGCCACTCTCCCGCTTTTTCCTTGTCCGGCATCAGCATTTTTCTTGCGCGGATGAAAGCGCCATCCTTGCCGGTCAGGCCGACCGCCAGGCCGCCATGACGGTTGATCAGATTAACAATGTCTTTGTTGACCAGCCCCCCCAGTACCATTTCCACCACGTCCATGGTTTCGGCATCGGTTACGCGCATGCCCTGGATAAATTCACCCTGCTTACCGATCCGCTGCAGCATCTCGCTGATCTGCGGCCCGCCGCCATGGACGATGACAGGGTTCATCCCCACCAGTTTCAGCAATACCACATCGCGGGCAAAACCCTGCTTGAGATTTTCCTCGGTCATGGCATTGCCACCATATTTGATCACGATGGTTTTGCCGTGAAAACGCTGGATATAAGGCAGCGCCTCGGCCAGTATCTTGGCTTTATCTTTTGCGGTGGATGGCGACAGCGGCATGACTATTCCCAGTAAATTTCGGCTATTTTACACCGGGAATCAGCAATGATGGGGTTGTTGCAAGCAGACAACTATTCCGTTGCCGTGCCGGGAAATCAGGGAATTACGCGAGGGACTCAGCCTTTTCCTTGGGTTGATCGTCGAACCAGCGGTACAACATAGGCATTAACACCATCGTCATCATGGTCGCGGTGGTCAACCCACAGATCACCACGATGGCCAGTGGCTTCTGCACTTCGGAGCCGAGTCCGCTGGCGGCCAGGAATGGCGCCAGGCCCAATATTGTCGTCGCGGCCGTCATCATCACGGGACGAAAGCGCTGCTCGCAACCTTTTTTCACCGCTTCAGCCACGCTCAAACCCTCATAGCGCAGTTGCCGGATAAATTCGATCAACACCACCCCGTTTAATATTGATGTGCCCCACACTGCGATGAAACCTACCGATGCCGGTACCGATAGATATTGGCCGGTGATGAACAGTCCAACAACACCGCCGACAGAAGCAAACGGCAAAGCCAGAAAGATGAGCGTGGCAAGCTTGACCGAGTTGAACAACATGAACAACAGGAAGAAGATTAGCGCCAGGGTAATCGGCACGATCACCGAGAGCGTCGCCATGGCGCGCTCCATGTTCTGAAACTGCCCGCCCCACTCGAAATAATAACCCGGGGGTAATTTTACCTCCTTTGCGGTGCGTTCCTTCAGTTCAGCAACGAAACCACCCAGGTCGCGGTCGTGCACGTTGGCGCCGACCACCACGCGGCGTTTGGCATATTCGCGCGAGACCACCGCTGGACCGTCGAGGACCCTGATATCCGCCACCGCACTCAACGGTACCAGTATGCCGCCGCGCGCGATCAAGCCGCCAGGCCCGGCGTTGCCGGCTGGGCGCAATAACAGATCGCGAATGGCCTCGACATCGTCACGGAATTCCAGGGGATAGCGCAGGAGCAGCGTAAAGCGCCGCTCGCCCTCGAACACCTGGGTAACTACCTTGCCGCCGATTGCGGTTGCAATCAGCTCGTTCACTTCGGCAACATTGAGGCCATGACGGGCAATGGCGCGGCGGTCGATATCGATGGTCAATTCCTGTTGGCCTGACAAGCGTTCGAGGCGCAGATCCCTTGCTCCGCGCGTTGACTTGACGATGCGCGCCACCTGTTCGGATAGCTTGCGCAACTCTTCCAGGTTGTCACCAAAGATTTTGACCGCAACCTGTGAGCGCACCCCGGTCACCATCTCGTCCACCCGTTGCGCGATCGGCTGCGACAGCACGATATTGACGCCGGGCAGCGCCGTCAAAGCCTTGCGGATATCTTCCTCGATCTCCGTCTGGGTGCGGCCGGACCCCTCCAGGTCCAGCGCCGCAATCGGGTCGGACTCGTTCTGCGACGCCGGGTCAGCGGGCGATTCGCCACGGCCGAGCTTGGATACCACGACCTTCACTCCTGGTACCGCAGCGATCAGCTTCATCGCTTCTGTTTCCAGCTTAATTGCCTCTTCCAGCGAAATCGACGGCACCCGGATGATCACGGGCGTGATCGCGCCTTCCTGCATGATCGGAATGAATGATTTACCGAGCAGCGGGTACAAGACGAATGCCAGCGACAGCAAACCCAGCGCGATCATCATGGTAACTTTCTGATTTCCCAGCGCTGCATTGAGTATGCGCAGATATCTGGACTTGAGGACAGCGATGATTTTGGTGTCCTCCTCCGATCCACCTTTCAGGATATAAGCGCTCAACACCGGCGACAGCAACACCGAAACAAACAGCGCCACCATCAACGCAATGGCGATGGTGACGGCAAGCGGGCTGAACATCTTGCCTTCCATGCCCTCCAGCGTCATCAGCGGCAGGAATACCAGCACGGTAACAATGACGCCGAAGATCACCGGTGTAGCTACCTCGCTGGTTGCCTTGACAATGATATCGAATTTTGATGCGCCGGTGCCACGCGCCTGGTTCAATTTCTGGTAAATGTTTTCCACCACCACCACCGTGGGGTCGACCATCATGCCGAGGGCTATCGTCAGCCCCCCCAGCGACATCAGGTTGGCCGGCATGCCTTGCTGGTCCATCACCAGAAATGTCACCAGCGGCGTAATGACGAGCGTCGAACACACCACCAGGCTGGTGCGCAGATTGCCCAGAAAAACGAACAGGACCACGACGACCAAGATCAGGGATTCGACCAACGTGCTATAAACTGTCCCCAGTGCAGCATCCACCAAATCAGTCCGGTCGTAAAAAGGCACGATCTGAAGTCCGTCCGGCAATATGCCACGCTCGTTGATCTCGGCAACTTTTTGCTTGACCCGTACGACTATTTCCTTGGCATTGCCGCCGCGCAGCATCATCACGATGCCGGTTACAGATTCGGTGTCACCATTCTTGATGCTGGCTCCCAGGCGCACCTCGCCGCCGAATTGCACCTCGGCCACGTCGCGCACATATACCGGTATACCTTCCAACTCCTTGAGCACGATGTTACGGATGTCGTCCAGCGAACGAATCAGACCCACACCCCGGATCAGATATTGCTCGGAGTGCAGCGGCAGTATATTGCCGCTGGAATTCGCGTTATTGTTCGCAAGCGCCAGGTCTACTGCCGCCAATGTCAGGTCATAGTGACGCAACCGGTTAGGATCGACCAGCACCTGGTATTCCTTGACATGGCCACCGATGGAATTGACTTCCGCCACGCCCCGGATCGAGCGCAGCATCGGCCGCACCACCCAGTCCTGAATCGTGCGCCGCTCCATTAACTCCTCGACCGTGAGCGCGCGCTTGCCGTCGTCAGGATGCTCAATGGTGTATTGGTATACCTCGCCCAGACCGGTGGATACCGGCCCGAGTACCGGTGTGATGCCCGGTATCATCCTTGTGGATACCTCGATCAGCCGCTCCATCACCAGCGCGCGCGCAAAGAAAACATCGGTTTTGTCGGTAAACACCAGCGTGATCAGCGACAACCCGCTCTTGTTCAGGGAACGCATCTCCACCAGCCCCGGCAGGCCGGTCATCGCGATTTCCACCGGCACCGTGATCAGCCGCTCGACCTCCTCCGGACTGCGGCCAACCGCCACCGTGGCGACCTGCACCTGGATGTTGGTTACGTCGGGGAAAGCATCGACCGAGACGGTCTTTGTGGCAAACACGCCTGCGACGCACAGACCGAGCGAGATCACTACCACCAGCAGGCGCTGCTTGAGCATGGCGCGCACGATTGCGGCAAGCATGGCTTACTCCAGCTCGGCGAGCTTGCGCTCGTTATCTAAATGGAAAGCGCCATCCACCACAATTTTCTGCTCGATGGTGACTCCTTTCAGCACTGGATACATGTCGGCTACTTCGGGACCCAATTCGACCGGAACACGCAGGAACTTATTATCGCCTTGCGCCAGGAAGACGTAATCGCGGTTGCTCTCACGCACTACCGCTGTTTTCGGCACCACCAGGCTCTTGGTCGGATTATCCACAATGTGCATGTTGGCCAGCATATCGGGCTTGAGGTTGCGCGTTGGGTTTTCTACCAGTGTGCGCACCATCACTGTGCGGGTTAATGGATTTAGTGTATCTGCAACGAAAATGATGCGGCCATCGAAGCTTATTTCATCGCCCAGCGCCGGCACGTGAATCTCCGCATGTTGATTGATTTTCACATCACGCGCGATCTGCTCCGGCACATCGCCCACCACCCACACAGAAGATAGATCGGCCACCCGGAATAGCTGATCGGCTGGTTGCACCACCTGGCCGACAATGACATTCCGGCCGATAACGATGCCGTCCCTGGTCGACCTGATAGCAATGGAAGGCAGGATGCGGCCACTCTTTGCCAGTTCTTTCAGCGTATCGCTGTCCACACCCAGCAAGCGCAATTGGTCCTTCGCCGATTCAAACTCAGCACGGGCAATCTCCAACTCCGATACGCGCCGTTCCACCTCGGCGAGAGGGAGCACGTCAGCAGCACGCAACAGATGAGCACGCTCGGTCGCTTTTTCAGTCACGATGGTCCGCGAGTAAGCCCGCAAATAGACCAGTTGCGCCTGGGTCAATTCGGGACTGGTAACACGCGCCAGCGGGGTACCGACCTTAACGTGCTCCCCCAGAATGACGTATAAATCGGTAACGCGCCCCGTCACGAAAGAGCCAATATGAACAAGCCGTTCTTCGTCCACTTCGACTCGACTCGGCGCCTGCAACTTGTCGGCGAGACTGACCATCGTGGGCTGACCGATTATGATGCGTTCCGTCAATTCCGGCCTGAGCGTGATGCTGTTCACATCCTGGATTTCTTTTTTCGGCGGAGCAGGCGGCTCGCTGCATCCTGCTGCAAACAACGTAACCAGCACGACGGCACCAGTGGCCAAGATGGTGATTTTCATTCGAGGGTTTGCTCCTTGGGATAATGCGCGCGCAGCCGGTCAATTTCGGCGGCGGCGGCCTGCAACTCAAAACGCGCCAGCAACGAATCCACGAGTATTCCGCGCAAAATCCGCTGGGAGTCAAGCACTTCGATCAGGCCGCGTTCGCCGAAACGGTGAGCAGACCGGGCAACCTGGAACGCCAACTCGGCTTCCCGGATGATGCCGCCTTCGAACATCTCTACCCTGCGCTGCGCAATCTGGTAGGCCTGCCAGGCGGATTCGAGCAACTGACCCACCTCGAACTGGCGGTATTCCAGCGTTTCGCGCACCCGTGCAGAATCGAATATGGCTGCGTTGATTTCGCCGCGGCGCTGGTACAGCAGCGGAACCGTCACGGTCATGCCAGCCATATTGGCGGTGTATTGAGCATCCTGGTAGTTGCTGAGTATGGCCTGCACCCCGGGGATAATTGCGGCGCGTTCCTGGCTGATGCGCAGGCGGGTACGCTCCTGTTCAGCTATCAGACGCAATATTTCCGGGTTGGCAGCCGGCACTTCCTGGCGCAATACCTCCAGCGCGGGCAATTGCACCGGGTCGCGCAATGTGGCTTTCAGCACGAAATCAGGCTTCAACGCGCCGGCAGTGAGCTGTATCAATGCGATACGCGCCCGCTGCGCGTTCAACTGCGCGGCCTCTTTGCGGCCGGCAGCGTTCAACACTTCGGCATCAGACCTGATCAACTCGAAGCGCGCTGTTTCGCCCACTTCAACGGCCAGCTTGATGCGTCGGCGTACATCATCCATCAGGTCAAAAACTTCAGTCTCTATGCGTGCGATTTCCTGGCGCTGCAGCAGTTCGAATGCGCGCACCCGCAGCAGTGCCGCCAGATCCGCGCGTACCTGGTTGAAGCTGGCACGGCTGGCCTCCACCCCGGCTGCGGCTGCGCCGATGCGCGCACTGCGCATGAATGGATTCTCAATCATCTGGGCAACCGTCACTTGACGGTGGTGGTTAGCTGGATTGGCTGCCGGAATTCGCGGATCCTGTGGCCCGGCCACCCCGGTCACTTGCGGGTTAGGATAAGCTGCAGCAGCGATCACGCCTGATTCGGCAATGCCCACTTGGGAGCGCGCGGCGTGCACCAAGCCATTGGCTTCCAGCCCCAGCCATTGCAACGCTTCAATGGAGAGCGCTCCGGGGGGTGGCATGGCGGGAGATGCGGTAGCAGGCGGTATCGCATCAACAGGTACCCTACCAGAAGGCACCGGGGCAGAAGGTTCGGTAGCGGGTGCGAGGGTGGCAGGTGCGGCAAAAGGTGTGGTAGCAGGTGCGGGTGCGGGAGTGGCAGGTGCGAGAGAGGGTGCAATGATAGCCGGAATATTTGAAGATCCTTGAGCCGAGGCAGTTGTAGATGAAAAGATGAGAATCAGACTCAGCAAGATGCCAGTGTGGAGTGATATGTGCATCTACTACCTTTTTATATTTCTAAAAGAAATGAAATTCGCTTTAATTGCCGTAAATAAGCTGACGTTTAAAACAAACAGATAATCGGAACACCGCCCACCGTTAAAAAGGATAACGTAAAGACATCCCACTCGACCACTCAAAAATAAGGCAGACTCAAAATTTTGACCCACACTAAACTAAAATTTGCATCAATAAAAGCAGTATCTTTCTGATAATATGATCGGTATTTACGAACTATTGTACTTTGAGTTGCTATAATGCTCAACTACCGGCAGTTACATTATTTCTGGGCCGTCGCCAAGGCAGGCAGCATCATCCGTGCGAGCGAGCGACTGCATCTCACGCCTCAAACCCTGAGTGGCCAGATCAGCCTGCTGGAAGAAACGCTGGGCGTAGCCCTGTTCTTGCGAGTGGGCCGGCGCCTGCAGCTCACGGAGACTGGCCGGCTCACACTCTCTTACGCCGATGAGCTGTTCCAGATCGGCAACGATCTGGAAGAGGCGCTGCGCAGCCGTCCTGAAGACCGCTCCATCCAGTTCCGCGTGGGGGTTGACGATGTTGTGCCGAAATCGATTGCCTATCGGCTGTTGACACCGGCGATGTCTATGACCGAACCGGTGCGCATCGTCTGCCGGGAGAACAAGCTGGTGCGATTGCTGGTGGAGCTGGCTTTCCACCGGCTTGATCTGGTGCTTGCCGACCGGCCCATGCCACCCGAAACGAACGTGAAAGGCTACAGCCACAAACTCGGGGATTGCGGCATCACGTTTTTCGCCGCACCGCAGCTTGCAGCACAGCTTAAAGGCAAATGGCCGCGCATACTGAATGCTGCTCCCCTGCTGATACCGGGCGAGAATGCCGCCGTGCGGGTGACGCTAATGCGCTGGTTCGACGCCCACCAGATCCGTCCACGCATCGTCGGGGAGTTCGATGACAGTGCGCTGATGCATGCTTTCGGGCAGGCTGGTATCGGCATTTTCATCGCGCCATCGGTGATTGCCGATGAAGTGCAACGCGAGCATGGCGTCACAGTCATCGGCCGAACCGATGAAGTCACCGAGCAATTTTACGCCATTTCAATGGAACGCCGGCTCACTCACCCCGCGGTAGTCGCAATCAACGACACCGCGCATCGCAAACTGTTCGCTGGCCTTAAGAAGACTCGTTGACAAAAGTCTGATCATCGCGAATCAGCAGAATCAGCAAAGAAAGACTCCGGACGAGCGTAGCAGAATCATCTTGCCTGTCGCGCAGGTCAGAACGAATAGTAGAATTGGTAGGGGCTGGTGCGAGGGAAGAACAGCGCGGGGCTCTAAACTAAAATACTACCGAATCCAGAATCAATCAGGTGCTTGATCCAAACTGCTGGCAGCTTTCTTCTGCTCTTCTCGCAGCTGCTCATATTCACGCCATTTATGCTTGATTTCATAGTGTTTCTCAGGCGGAAGTTGCTTGATATTCTTGTACTTCTCGCGCACCTTATTGCGCTGCTCGGAAGTAAGTGCAGCCCAGTCACGCATCTGCGACTGTATGCGCTGTTGTTCAAGGGAAGACATGTTCGGGTAGCGTTTGGCGATACTCAACCATTTCTTCTTTCTGGCAGCATCCATCCCGTCCCAATTCTGCGCGAGGGGTGCCAGGACTTGCTTTTGCTGAGAATTCAGCCGTACCCAAGCAGGCTGCCCGGATTCAGCCAAGACATGGGCAGGGGCCAACAGGCATAGCCAGAGGGCTACTGCCAGGAGTGGTCTAGCCATTCACCGAACTCATCGTCAAGATAAGCGTCAACTGGCAACTCATCGGTGAGCAGCATTATATCCAGGTCCGCGATATCGTCTCCCTGCTGTAAAGGAGTTTGCCAGTAAGCAACGCCTGCCAGAGCGAGCAATAGAGCAAACAGCGATAGTATCCTGCCAGCGTTGAGCCGGTCATGCCCGCTGTGCGCAGACGTGCCACCGCCCGTGGCGACCCGTGTCTCGCTCATCTGGTAATTCTCCAGGGAAGCTCTGCGCGCCGCCTGCAAGCGCTGCAGCGTGTCTTGCCCGATATCATCCAATCCACGATCTAGCAGCCGGGTAATTTCTTTTCCCAATTCCGGTTCATTCATGGCTCGACTCCTTTTTTCTTCAGTATGGCAGCGAGAGCGTGGGTTGCACGGGAGCAATGAGTTTTCACACTTCCTTCCGAACATTCCATGATCGCCGCAGTCTCTTCAACATTCATTTCTTCCCAGTAACGCAGTAGGAAGGCTTCGCGTTGACGTGCCGGCAGAGTTTTTATAGCTTCTTCAATAGAACTAATAAGTTGTGACTGTTCCAGTTGCGCATGCGGATCATTACCAAAATCGGAGTCTGTCTTTACCCGCAAGGTTTCCAGCAGATCGTAATCTTCGCCGCCTTTTTCCTGACTGTTGGGCGTGAATGACGAGAACAGTGTAGTCCATAATGAGCGGGTCTTCTGCCGCCGGTAGTAATCACGTATGGTGTTTTGCAGAATGCGCTGGAACAGAAGCGGCAATTCCTCTGGCAGGTTGGCCGCATATTTTTCAGTGAGCTTCATCATGGAGTCCTGGACAATATCCAGCGCCACATGTTCGTCCCTTACTGCAAACAGCGCCTGTTTATAGGCGCGCCGCTCGGTCTCAGCCAGAAAATCGGAAAGCTCCTGTCGGGTAGCCAGAACAATTTACCTGTAATTAAAAATGATTGGACATTACCGGCGGCAATGGTAGCAAACTTTTTCGTTATGCTGGATCAGTTTTCTGCGTAGCGAGGAGATGGATCAGGATATCTGCCAGGATCGAGCGCATGGACCAGCGCTTGATTGATCCATGGCGATGATTTCTGGAGTACCATTGTGACGCATATCAGAATGACATCTATTGGAAACCGCATCCTTCCGGAACCGGGTATCCCCTTTTACTCCTGCATTTTAAAAGCACCCATATATTCGATCCCCTGCGTCCCAGTTAATGCAACCGAACCCCTCCTCATCCGCCCTGCCCCCCGCCTGGGCTACCCAAGTCGAATCGCAATTGGTCGATGGAGAAAAAGTGTTGGCCTGGCTGGAAACTGACCTCGATGCCCAGCTGCATTTTGCCTCCGGCCTGTTGGTTGTCACCAACCTACGCTTGCTGTCCAGATCATCGACAGATGCCCCCTGGCAGGACTGGACTTACCGGCAGGGAATAATGCTGACGCGCCGCGATCATTCCGGCATTGGCAGCCTTGAGCTGGCTGACGCAGATTCACTACTTGCTCGCTGGCGCTATACGCTCAGTAACAATATTGCCGCTGGCCGCTTGATCGAGCATTTCCTGCGGCAACTCAGTCACCACCTCACCGGGGAACTACCTCCATCGCCGGAGCAGATCCTGTGCCCGAAATGCCAGAGTGTGCTCGATACCCCGCTCCCGCCCGGGCAGGAAGAATGTGCGCTGTGCAGCAAAGAAATATATACGCCCCCTTCCACCTGGACGTTATTCCGCCTGTGGCGCTTCGCCAGACCCTACAAATGGCGGCTGCTCGCCGGCTTTCTGCTGACCCTGGGCAGCACGGCAGCAACACTGGTGCCTCCTTACATGACCATGCCGCTGATGGATAACGTGCTGATCCCCTATCAGAACGGCAAACCTATCGACACCGACCTGGTGACACTCTACCTTTCCGGTTTGTTCGGTGCAGCATTGCTGGCCTGGATGCTGGGATGGGCGCGCACCTACGTTCTGGCACTGGTTTCCGAACGTATCGGCGCTGACCTGCGCACCGCCACTTACGAACATCTGCTGAAGCTCTCGCAAGAGTATTTCGGTGGCAAACGTACCGGAGATCTGATGGCGCGCATTGGTTCTGAAACCGATCGCATCAACATTTTCATCTCGCTGCACCTGCTCGATTTCGCCACCGACGTGCTGATGATCGCCATGACCACGATTATTCTGGTCTCGATCAATCCTTGGCTGGCGCTGGTGACTCTGTTGCCGTTGCCTATCATCGCCTGGCTGATCCACGTGGTGCGCGACAAGCTGCGTACCGGATTTGAGAAAGTTGATCGCATCTGGGCCGAAGTGACCAACGTGCTCGCCGACACCATTCCCGGGATGCGCGTAGTCAAAGCTTTTGCGCAGGAAAAGCGCGAAGCGGCGCGCTTCCGCGCAACAAATCAGCACAACCTGGAAGTCAATGACCGGGTAAACAGAATCTGGTCACTGTTCACCCCGACCGTAACGCTACTCACCGAAATCGGGCTGCTCGTGGTATGGATTTTCGGCATCTGGCAAGTCTCGGAGAATGCGATCACTGTCGGTGTACTCACCGCTTTTCTGGCTTATATCAGCCGTTTCTACCTGAGGCTCGATTCAATGAGTCGCATCGTTTCGTTTACGCAGAAGGCAGCCGCGGGCACCAAACGTATTTTTGAGATTCTTGACCAGACTTCCAGTGTTCCCGAGCCCGCCAACCCGGTGCACCTGCCGACCGTTACCGGCCGTATTGAGCTGCGCGGTGTCAGTTTCCGCTATGGCACGCGCAGCGTGACGCGCGATATCAGCATCGCTATTGAACCGGGCGAAATGGTCGGTCTGGTCGGCCATAGCGGCTCGGGCAAAAGCACGCTGGTCAATCTGATCTGCCGCTTCTACGACGTAACCGAAGGCGCGATCCTGATCGACGGGGTGGATATTCGCTCGTTGCCGGTGGCCGAGTACCGCAAACACGTCGGCCTGGTGCTGCAGGAGCCGTTCCTTTTTTTCGGCACCATCGCCGAGAACATTGCCTACGGCAAACCCGAGGCGACGCGCGCGGAGATTGTCGCTGCCGCCCGTGCTGCCCATGCTCACGAATTCATTCTGCGCCTGCCGCATGGCTACGACTCACTGGCCGGGGAGCGCGGACAAGCGCTCTCGGGTGGCGAGCGGCAGCGCATTTCAATTGCCCGCGCGCTGCTCATCGATCCACGCATCCTGATACTCGATGAAGCCACCTCTTCGGTTGATACCACCACCGAGAAAGAAATCCAGAAAGCGCTCGATAATCTGGTGCGCGGCCGTACCACCATCGCCATTGCGCACCGCCTGTCCACCCTGCGCGGCGCCAACCGGCTGATCGTGCTCGACCGTGGCAGTATTGTTGAAGTCGGCAATCACGATGAACTGATGGCTCGCGCAGGCCATTACTACAACCTGTACCAGGCCCAGGCACGCAATGTCGACACCGAGGACGACCTGCGCCGACAGGATAGCGCTCTCAAAACAGAGGAAGCGCGCATATGATCGCTCAGCCTGATTTCCAACTGAGTCGGAACGCCTTCGGGCGACTGGTATTCACCGGTCCGGATGGACGGGCACAGGAAGGTGTGGTGCCCGTGCGCGCTTTTCCAATCGCCGCGCCCGATCAAGGCATTGCGCTGATTGATTCGCAAGGCCATGAACTGGCCTGGATCGACCGCCTGGTCAACTTGCCGGACGAATTGCGCACACTGATCGAGGCGGAACTCGGCAGCCGTGAATTCATGCCGGAAATCAAGCGCATCCTTGAAGTTTCAAGTTTTGCCACACCATGTACCTGGCAGGTGGAGACGGATCGTGGCGTAACCGCCTTCATCCTCAAAGGTGAAGAAAATATCCGCCGCCTGACCCCGCCAGCCCTGCTGATCACGGAAAGCCACGGTATTCACTTCCTGATCCGTGACCGCTTTGCGCTCGATCATCACAGCCGCAAGATTCTCGACCGCTTCCTCTAATCTGTCTCGCCGCGTAGCAGTCGGGAATCCGTCGGTGACACTCCTCGCAAACAATACAAATATCTATTACCAATCAATTGATTAAGTTAAGCGCACCAATTTATGAAAGGTCCAGGCTACAGCCTGCCCGGCAGAATTATTTAACGTGGCTGTAAACCGATCCATGCCAACTGCGTTAGTTCGGCTTCGTCCACTCAGTACGGCTCCATTTCATGCCAGATTGCACCACTGTTGACCACATTAATAAGAAGGACATCAAGTTTCTCGAGATCCGCCATCTGAATGGTCCCAATATCTGGACCTACTACCCGGTTCTTGAAACACTTGTCGACATCGGCGAACTCGAAGACTTTCCGTCCAACACCATCCCCGGCTTTTATGAACGCCTGTCTTCCTCGCTGCCTTCGCTGATTGAGCACCGCTGCAGCTACGAAGAACGTGGCGGTTTCTTGCGCCGGGTCGAGGAAGGCACCTGGCCATGCCATATCCTCGAACACGTTACGCTTGAATTGCAGAATCTGGCCGGCATGCGCGGCGGCTTTGGCAGGGCCCGTGAAACTTCGGTGCGCGGCGTCTACAAGGTAATCGTCAGCGCCTGGCATGCGGAAATTACGCGCAGCGCCCTGTTCGCAGCGCGTGAACTGGTGCTGACGGCAATGCAGGGCCAACAATTCTATGACGTCGAGGGCACGCTCGAGCGCCTGCGTGGCATGGTCGATTCGCTCTGGTTAGGCCCGTCGACTGCATGTATCGTTGACGCCGCCGCTACCCGCAACATTCCCGCCATTCGTCTGCTTGCCAAGGGAAATCTGGTGCAGCTCGGCCATGGCGCCCGCAGCCGGCACATCTGGACGGCCGAAACCGACCGTACTCCGGCAATTGCCGAAAGCATCTCGCGTGACAAGGATCTGACCAAGTCACTGCTCCGATCCTGCGGCGTTCCTGTTCCTGAGGGGCGTATCGTCACCAGTGCTGAAGATGCCTGGGAGGCCGCTGAAGACATCGGCTTGCCAGTCGTCATTAAACCCTGTGACGGCAATCATGGGCGCGGGGTCTTTATTGAATTGACCCGGCGTGAAGAGGTCGAATCAGCCTATCACGCAGCACTGAAAGAAGGTAGCGGCGTACTGGTCGAACGCTATATCCCGGGTACCGAACACCGCCTGCTGATCGTGGGTGGACAGCTCGTTGCCGCCAATCGGGGCGACTCGGTATCCGTTACAGGTGACGGGACGTCAACCATCACCGAGTTGATCGATCAGCAGATCAATTCCGATCCGCGCCGCGGGACGACCGAGGATTTCCCGCTTAACATGATTCGCCTGGATAGTGCAGCACGCATGGAAATCTCCCATCAAGGTTTTACCGGCGACTCAGTGCCAGCAGCCGGCCTTGAAGTTCTGATCCAGCGTAACGGCAACCACGCCTTCGACGTTACCGATGAAGTGCACCCCAGCATTGCCGCAGCCGCCTCACTCGCTGCCCGCATTGTTGGTCTGGATATCGCCGGCATCGATCTTGTCACCGCTGACATTTCGCGCCCGCTCAGCGAGCAAGGCGGCGCCATCGTCGAGGTCAACGCCGGCCCCAGCCTGCTGATGCATATCAAGCCCGCTGTGGGCACGCCCCGTCCGGTTGGCAAAGCCATCGTCGATCACCTTTTCCCGGACGGCGATGACGGCCGCATTCCGATTGTGGGCATCAGCGGCAGCTACGGCAAAACTACCGTGGCACACCTCGTCGCCCGGCTGCTCACCCTCTCCGGCAAACATACCGGGCTGGCATGCAGCGATGGGCTGTACCTCGATTCCAGGCAAATTGACAAAGGCGATTGCGCCAAATGGGATGCGGCCAACCGTATTCTGATAAACCGCTCGGTCGAAGCCGCCGTGTTCGAGAACGGCAGCGATGCCATCCTCGGTGAGGGACTGGTCTACGATTGCTGCCAGGTCGGCATCATTACCAACGTCGAACCAGCCCGGCACTACGGCCGCTACGATATTGAAACCCCCGAGCAGGTTTACACTATCCTGCGCACCCAGGTGGACGTAGTAACACCGACAGCGGCGGCAGTAGATGATGTGATCGACATGGTATTGCCGACAGGTGCTGCGGTGCTCAACGCCAGGGTAGCAATGCTCGTCGAGATGTCCAAACTATGCAATGGTGAAGTCATCTACTTCAGCCTTGACCCCGAACTGCCGGCTGTCACCGCGCATCGCGCACAGGAAGCGCAAGGCAAGCGTGCGGTAATCGTTCGCAACGGGGAAATCATGCTTGCCACCGGCCCCAATGAAGTGCCTTTGATCAAACTAACCAATGTCCCTCTGACTGATGGCGGACGTGCGGTTGCGCAAGTCGAGAATGTTCTGGCCGCAGTGGCTGCCGCATGGGCGCTCGGCATCGCACCCGACCTCATCCGCAGCGGAATCGCAACAGCCGAATCAGGCCAGGAAAAACATGCCCCCGGATACCGGGATCTCCCGACCGACCGAGAAACTCAAGGAAATTATTCATGAAAGTATCGCGTATCCACGCACTGCGTGGCCCCAATCTGTGGAGCCAACGTACCGCCATAGAAGCTGTTGTTGCGTGCAACAGCACTGAGTGCGCCCTGGACAAAATACCGGGGTTTATAGCTCGACTGAACGAATACTTCCCGGAAGCCACCCTGCCCCAGCCAGCCGAACGCCGTGAAATCATGACCATGGCGCATGTGCTGGAATTTGTCACGCTCAACCTGCAAGCACGGTCTGGTTGCCAAGTCAACTTCAGTCACACTGTGCAAACATCGGAAACCGGCACTTATCGAGTCATCGTTGAATACAGCGAAGAAGCGGTCGGCCGGCTTGCTTTCGAGCTCTCACAAACTTTGTGCCATGCTGCAGTTGACGACACTCCTTTTGATCTAGTCGCGGCATTGCAGCGTCTGCGTGAACTGGATGAAGACGTGCGCCTCGGGCCAAGCACTGGCGCCATCGTCCATGCCGCCGTAGCGCGCGGCATTCCTTACCGCCGCCTGACTGAAGGCAGCATGGTGCAGTTTGGCTGGGGCAGCCGGCAGCGCCGCATCCAGGCCAGCGAAACCGATCTGACCAGTGCCGTCGCCGAGTCCATCGCGCAGGATAAGGAATTGACCAAGATACTGCTGCATGCTGCTGGCATCCCCGTTCCGTCGGGCCGACCGGCAGTAAGTGCGGCAGATGCCTGGGCGGCTGCCTGCGAAATCGGCGGGCCGGTCGTCGTAAAGCCACAGGACGGCAACCAGGGTAAGGGAGTAGCGGTAAATCTCGTAAATCGTGAGCAGGTGGAAGCTGCCTACGCGATAGCGGCTGAAATCAGCGATGAAGTCCTGGTTGAGCGTTACATCTCCGGTCATGATTACCGCATGCTGGTGATCGGCAACAAACTGGTCGCTGCCGCGCGGCGCGAGCCACCGCAAGTGCTCGGCGACGGCGTACACAGCGTTCGCCAGTTGGTGGATCAGGTCAATAGTGACCCGCAGCGCGGTAAAGATCATGTCACTTCGCTGACCAGAATAGATTTTGATGAAATTGCGCTCGCCCACCTCGCAACCCAGAACCTGACGGCCGAATCCATCCCGGCCACAGGTGCGCGCGTGATCCTGCGCAATAATGCCAACCTCTCTACCGGCGGCACAGCCACCGATGTGACCGACGAAATTCATCCCGAGCTTGCCGCACGCGTGGTGGCCGCTGCGCAAATGATCGGTCTCGACATCTGCGGTGTTGATGTCATCTGCGACAACGTGCGCAATCCGCTGGAACAGCAAAACGGTGGCATCGTCGAGGTGAATGCTGCGCCGGGCCTGCGCATGCATCTGCAACCTTCATCCGGCAAAGGACGTGCGGTTGGCGAAGCCGTCATCGCCAACATGTTTGCCGCTGGCGACGATGGACGCATTCCCGTGGTCGCCGTGACCGGCACCAATGGCAAGACCACCACCGTGCGCCTGATCGCCAACATTCTCAGTTGCCAGAACCTGCGTGTCGGCATGACCAATACCGATGGTGTCTACATTGAAGGACAACGCATCGACACCGGCGATTGCAGCGGTCCGAAGAGTGCGAAAAATGTCTTGCTCCATCCCGATGTCGATGCCGCCGTATTCGAGACGGCACGCGGCGGCATGTTGCGCGAAGGGCTGGGTTTCGACCGCTGCCAGGTTGCAGTGGTCACCAATATCGGCATGGGCGATCACCTTGGTCTCGCGCACGTGCATACGGCCGAAGATCTGGCTCTGGTCAAACGTGTCGTCGTACAGAACGTTACGCCCGACACTGGCGTCGCCGTGCTCAATGCCGCTGATCCACTGGTGGCCAACATGGCAGATGGCTGCCCCGGCTCAGTCACCTTCTTTGTCCGCGACCGCAATCATCCGGTGATAGTTAGGCACCGTACACAGGGCAAGCGTGTCATCTATCTCGACGGCGATTCGATAGTCGCTGCGGGAGCCGGGGTTGAACACCGCATCTTGCTGAGCGGAATTCCGATCACGCAAAATGGCAGCATCGGTTTCCAGATCGAAAATGCCATGGCAGCCATCGGTGCCGGCTGGGCGCTTGCTCTTGATTGGGCGGTCATCCGCGCCGGTTTGGCCAGCTTTGTCAGTGATGTGCAAACCGCACCCGGCCGCTTCAATCTCTTCAGTCATCGTGGCGCTACGTTGATCGCCGACTACGGCCACAATGCGGATGCGATCCGGGCGCTGGTATGCGCCATCGATAACATGCCGGCCAACCGCCGCTCGGTAGTCATCAGCGGTGCCGGCGACCGGCGCGACGAAGACATCCGCCAGCAAACCGAGATTCTCGGCGATGCTTTCGATGAGGTTGTGCTATATCAGGATCAATGCCAGCGCGGCCGCGCCGACGGAGAGGTGCTTGGCCTATTGCGGCAAGGACTGGAAAATGCCAAGCGTACCCGCGAGGTTAAGGAAATCCGTGGTGAGTTTGTGGCCATCGATGCCGCTTTCGCCAGCCTCAAAGCCGGCGAGCTCTGCCTTATTCTCGTCGACCAGGTCGAGGCAGCGCTCAGACACATCAGCAGGCGGGTAGTAGCAGGCTGACATCTCGAAACATGCGCACCGATGTTTCGAGAATGCCCCTGGTGGATGTACTCAAGGCCATTGCCTGTCTGCTGATCGTAGCGCATCACCTGGCCATCTACGGCCCCATGTCGGATCTCGCGTACCCACTGATTCCCGGCCTGCTCGACTGGCTGCGCGAATACGGCAGAATGGCGGTGCAGGTTTTTTTTGTGGTGGCGGGATTTCTGCTGGCCGGGAAACTTGCACCACTCGGAGTGCCACTCGCCACCAACCCGATTCCAGCCATCAAACGACGCTACGTTCGCCTGGCCGTCCCGTATCTTGCCGCCTTGACCCTGGCAATCGGCTGCGCGGCGCTGGCCAGACACTGGATGACTCACGACTCCATCCCTGCCGCACCTGACCTCTTTCAGTTTCTGGCGCATGTGTTTCTGCTGCAAGACCTGCTCGATCAGGAAGCCCTGTCAGCAGGCGTCTGGTACGTGGCCATCGATTTTCAGTTATTCACTCTTGCAGCAGTCTTGTTCTGGCTATCCGGAAAGATCGAACATCGCCATCCACACCTGAAATCAACCGCTCTGGTTTTGATTGCGGGCTTAACCGTGGTCTCGCTATTCGCGTTCAACAGGAATGATTTCTGGGACGAAACCGCTCTCTATTTCTTCGGCTCGTACGGTCTCGGGATTCTGGCCTATCGGGCTTCGGGCAGCCAACGCCCGGTCTTCTGGCTCGCGCTACTGGCTGCGCTGGCGATGGCGGCCTTGCTGGTGGATTTCCGTGACCGGATAGCGGTTGCAACGGTTGTAATGCTGCTGCTGGGATTCGCCCGACACTATGGAATCCTGGAAAGCGGCTCCGTACCCAACTTCCTGACCTATCTCGGGCGCATTTCTTATTCCATCTTCCTGGTTCACTTTCCGCTGTGTCTGCTGGTCAACGCAAGCTTCTTCCGCTTCCTCCCGCAGCAGGCGGTCACCAGCCTGTTCGGGCTGGTTCTGGCTTTGGGCATCAGCGTTCTTGGCGGGGCCCTGTTCTACAAATGGATCGAGAACCGTCCGCTTGCAGACAGGATGCGCCTGTTGCTATTTCCCGCTCAGGCTGGTCAGCAACAATAATTCGTTGAGCCTTTTGACGAATCCGGCCGGGTCTTCGAGCTGACCGCCTTCGGCCAGCAGCGCCTGGTCGAACAGGATATGGCTCCAGTCGGCAAAGCGCGCTTCCTCATATTTCAAGCGCTGCACCATCGGATGGTGCGGGTTGATTTCGAGGATGGGCTTGGTGTGATTCACTTTCTGTCCGGCTGATTTGAGCAGGCGTTCCAGATTGCCGCCCATATCATGGCTATCTGCCACCAGGCAGGCAGGAGACTCGGTCAGGCGCAAGGTGACGCGCACATCCTTCACCTGCTCGCCGAGGACGCCCTTGATTTTCTCGGTAAGCTCCTTGTATTCGCCCGCTTCCTTTTCCTGCTCTTTTTTCTCTGCTTCGTCTTCCAACTTGCCCAGATCCAGGCTGCCCTTGGCCACCGATTGCAGTGACTTGCTCTCGAACTCGGTCAGGTTTGCAGCCAGCCACTCGTCCACGCGCTCGGCCAGCAGCAGTACTTCGATACCTTTCTTGCGGAAAACTTCCAAGTGCGGACTGTTTCTGGCTGCCTTGAGATTATCGGCAGTCACATAATAGATCTTCTCCTGCCCTTCTTTCATGCGCCCGACATAATCGCTCAAAGACACGCTCTGCTCATCGCTCTCGGCGTGGGTGGAAACAAAGCGCAACAACCTGGCAATGCGTTCGCGGTTGGCGTAATCTTCCCCCACACCTTCTTTCAGCACTTGGCCAAATTCCTGCCAGAAGGTTTTGAATTTTTCTCTGTCGCTGTCTTGCTCATTCTGGGCAAGGTCCTCGATCAACCCCAGCACCTTCTTCACTGCACCCGCACGGATTGCCTCGATGTCTTTCGATTCCTGCAGAATCTCGCGCGAAACATTCAACGGCAAGTCGTTGGAATCGATCACCCCGCGCACGAAACGCAGGTAATTCGGCAACAACTGCTTAGCATCGTCCATGATGAACACCCGCCGCACATAAAGCTTGATGCCATGACGGTGCTCGCGATCAAATAGGTCAAACGGCGCGCGCGACGGAATATAGAGCAACTGGGTATATTCCTGTTTGCCTTCCACCTTGGCGTGCACATAGGCCAGCGGCGGCTCGAAATCATGAGCCACATGTTTGTAGAATTCTTCGTACTGTTCCGGAGTGATTTCGTTCTTGGGGCGCGCCCACAAGGCACTCGCCTGATTGACGGTCTCATCTTCGTCGGTGATGGCGTTTGCGTTTTTCTCCTTGGACCACTCTTCCTTCTTCATCACGATCGGCAAGGTGATATGGTCGGAATACTTGCGGATGATGCTGCGCAACTGCCAGCCATTGAGCAGATCGTCCTCTCCTGCGCGCAAGTGTAGTATGACTTCGGTGCCGCGCCCTGTTTTCTCCACGGTCTCCAGCGTATAATCCCCCTCGCCAGCGGATTCCCAGCGCACACCGTGTTCCGCGGTCAAGCCGGCGCGGCGCGTAATCAGCGTCACTTTGTCGGCGACGATGAAGGCGGAATAGAAACCGACACCGAACTGGCCGATCAGATGCGCATCCTTGGCCTGATCGCCGGTCAGTGCACTGAAGAATTCGCGTGTGCCGGATTTGGCGATGGTGCCGATATGCTCGATCACCTCCTGCCGCGACATACCGATACCATTGTCAGCGATGGTCAGGGTGCGGGCTGCAGCATCGTAGCTGATGCGAATTTTAAGATCGGGGTCAGTTTCGTATAAAGCGCCATCAGCCAGGCCCTCGAAGCGCAGCTTGTCGGCAGCATCCGATGCATTGGAGATCAATTCGCGCAGAAATATTTCCTTGTTGCTGTACAAGGAATGAATCATCAGCTTGAGCAGTTGTTTGACTTCGGTCTGAAAACTCAGGTGTTCGACGGTGTCTTGCATGGTTCTCTCCTTGGAAAAATGCAGTAGGATTATGAGGGCAAATTGAGAAATTTCAAGCTGCCCATGAATCGAATTCACATTTAAATTTTGGGTTCGTCAGTAAAATGTGTGGGTAAATTTTGGCTCGGGCAGTTTCCCAAGCA
>CAKKRD010000033.1 GCA_919902515.1 Nitrosomonadaceae bacterium
AAAATCCAGATTATTTATTATCCGTTCGTGGTGAGCTTGTCGAACCACACGTATTGTAAAACCCAGCCCTTCGACAAGCTCAGGGCGAACGGATTTTGGCAAATCACTTCGTTTCGAGTCTAATGAACAATCTGGAATTAAGCATTATGGATAAATCAGCCAGCCGCCGTTCAAATAGTTTGCGCTGTCGCGGAGCATGCGTTCTCGCCAGTTGATGTAGTCCTCTGGCATCACCTTTCCTGTTACCGCGAGCGGAAAATCTACCCGTACCTTGTTCCGCGTTCGATGCATATCCCCAGTTTTTTCACGCCGCGTATCATGCCGAGTTTCGCCACGCTGACTTTTACCCACGGTGCTTTGAACTCCGTCAGGATAATCTGAGCGATGTGTTCGGCTAGGGCTTCCAGTAGCGAGAAATGTTTTTGCGCAAGGGTTTCGTTGATGCGTTTGACGATGAGAGCGTAATCCAGCGCGTCCTCAAAATTATCGGTCTGGCAGGCGCGGCTGGTCGGCAAGGCAATTTCCAGATCGAACTGGATGGTCTGCGCGACTTCGCGTTCCCACGGGTAGATGCCAATCAGAGTTTTGGCCTTGAGTTCGTGCAGAAAAATGATATCCATTATTCGGGGTTTGGGTATTGAAGCGAATTAGGGATGCTTCGTCAGCAGGCGGTTTTCACGTAGAATCAACGGGATTCTATTCTATTTGCAGAGGCGGCGCTAATCGCAATGACGACGATGGTTTTCATACTGCTGGCTTACTTGCTCGGATCCATTTCCTTCGCGCTGGTGGCGAGCTGGATTTTCAAGCTGCCCGATCCGCGTACTTATGGTTCGGGAAATCCCGGTGCTACCAATGTGCTGCGCAGCGGCAAGAAAGCGGCGGCAGTGCTGACGCTGCTGGGCGATGCCGGCAAGGGCTGGCTGGCGGTAACGTTGGCGCAACATTTCGCGGTCACCTCGGGACTGGGTGGCGAAGCGGTTGCCGCAGTGGCGCTGGCGGTTCTTCTCGGCCATGTATTCCCGGTATTCCTGCGTTTCGAGGGCGGCAAAGGCGTGGCGACGGCAGTGGGGGTGCTGCTGGGATTGAGCCTGGGGATGGGATTGCTGGCGATTGCGACCTGGATTCTGGTCGCGATGATCTGGCGCATTTCGTCACTGGCTGCATTGATGGCGGCCGCGCTGGCGCCGCTTTATGCGGTTTTTTTTCTCGGCTTTGAAGTGAATGCCCTGGCGGTTCTCATCATGTCGCTGCTGCTCATCTGGCGGCACAAGTCGAACATTTCCAATCTGATTGCGGGCAAGGAAGCACGTATCGGCAAGAGTGGCTAAGGCGTTTCCAATAGTTCCAGATCCCAGCGCGCCCTTACCGTAAAACTGCCCGCCGGCTGATCCCTGATCCCGGCTTGCTGCAGCCGCATTGCGCCTGCAAATGCGATCATGGCGCCATTGTCGGTACAGAACTCAAGTTCGGGATAGAAAACGACAGATCCCATCTCTGCTGCACGGCGGGAGAGACTTGTGCGCAGTTGACGGTTAGCGCCAACGCCGCCTGCGACCACCAGTTGGGTGAGGCCGGTTTGGGTCAGCGCCGCCAGTGATTTTTCCGTCAGCACTTCCACCATTGCTTCCTGAAAGGCAAGCGCGATGCCGCCCCGAGTTTGCTGCGTGATGCCGTGCTTGTTTGTCAGCGTGAGCACGGCAGTTTTCAGGCCGCTGAAGCTGAAATTGAGATCACCGCTGTGCAGCATGGGACGGGGAAGTTTAAACTGCTTCGGTTTGCACGATCTGGAAAATTCCTCGGCGAGTTCTGACAGCGCCGGGCCGCCGGGATAGCCGAGTCCCAGCAGTTTCGCGGTTTTGTCAAAGGCTTCACCCGCCGCGTCGTCCACGGTTTCGCCTAGCAGTCTGTAGCGACCGACACCGCTTACTTCCATCAATTGGGTATGGCCGCCGGAAACCAGCAGCGCCACAAATGGGAAAACCGGCGCAGGGGTGGACAGCAGCGGGGACAGGAGATGTCCTTCAAGGTGATGGATGCCCAGCACCGGGATCTTGAGTGCGAAACCCATTGCCGCGGCGACACTGGCCCCCACCAGCAGCGCCCCTGCCAGCCCCGGGCCTTGGGTATAGGCAATCGCGCCGACATCCTGCAATTCCAGCTTCGCTGCTGCCAGGGTCTGCCTGATCAAGGGCAAGACCCGCCGAATGTGGTCGCGCGAGGCAAGTTCCGGCACCACGCCGCCGTATTCGCTGTGCATTTCCGTTTGCGAATACAGCGCATGGCCCAACAGGCCGCGCTCTGTATGGTAGAGCGCGATGCCGGTTTCGTCGCAGGAGGTTTCGATGCCGAGTACAAGCAAGGGAGTGATGGAGGAATTACTCTTTTACAATAAGATTCATGCTGATATAATGCCGGGCTTTCTTCACATTACACTCTTCGATTAATATTTTTAAGGAAAGGACCGCATCTTCATGACCACTATCAAAGTTAAGGAAAACGAGCCGTTCGAAGTAGCCATGCGCCGCTTCAAGCGTACCATAGAAAAAACCGGGCTGCTTACCGAGCTGCGCGCCAGAGAGTTTTACGAGAAACCCACCGCCGAACGCAAACGCAAGCTTGCTGCCGCGGTCAAACGCACTTACAAGCGCCTGCGCAGTCAACTGCTCCCGCCGAAACTTTATTAGTCGTTCCAGCAAGATGTGCAGCACCTGGCGTCAAGCCGGGTTCCGCAGCAATAAACAGCATCATTCATTATGAGCCTTAAACAGCAGATCACCGAAGACATGAAAACCGCGATGCGGGCGGGCGACACCAAGCGCCGCGACGCCATCCGGTTATTGCAAGCTGCGATCAAGCAGCGCGAGGTGGACGAGCGCATTGACCTGGATGATGCCGCCGTAGTCGCGGTGATCGAGAAAATGCTCAAACAGCGCAGGGATTCCATCAGTCAGTACGAGGCCGCGCAGCGGCAGGACTTGGCGGATGCCGAAAAGTACGAAGTGGGCGTATTGCAGACTTATATGCCGCAAGCATTGAGCGACGCCGAGGTGGAGGGCGCAGTGGCCGAAGCCATTGCCGCTAGCAGTGCCCAGGGGCAGCAGGACATGGGCAAGGTGATGGCGCTGCTCAAGCCCAGGCTTGCTGGACGTGCCGATATGGGCAAAGTGTCTGCTCTGGTCAAGGCAAGGCTCTCTGCCTGATACTGTCTGTATCTTGCTGTTTCAGAAGCTATTTCAGCATCCGCGTAGAAGATTTTAGCAGCAAGTGTTTCCAGTCAGAATCCGGCCCCTCGTATCCTCAGAAATTGCCCTATAATCAGACAAGCCTGCTTGTACTTGTTTGTGTTTCTATTAGCCTCATCCCCCATATGGGCACCTCTAAAAATCCAGATTTCGTCACAATACTTCGTTTCTCACAAAAAATGTTTCCTTACATATCCGGCATATGCTGCGTCTACATTTTGTGTTCCCGCCTCGTCTTGTTTAGAACTTTGAATTTTTAGAAGTCCCCATAAATGATTCCCCAGTCGTTCATTCAGGATTTGCTCAATCGCATAGATATCGTCGATGTCATCGAACGTCACGTGCCGCTCAAGAAAGCGGGTACAAATTACAGCGCCTGTTGCCCATTTCATAGTGAAAAAACACCTTCGTTCACGGTGAGTCCCACCAAGCAGTTCTATCACTGTTTTGGTTGTGGCGCGCACGGTAGCGCCGTCGGTTTCATGATGGAGTACGGCGGTCTGAATTTCATCGAGGCAGTGAATGATCTGGCGGATCGCGTCGGCATGCAGGTTCCGCTGCAGCAGCCGGAATCCCGTCCTGGAATGGCTGCATCTGGAGGACAGAGCACAGGGAATTCCTCACAGGATTTGTTCGAGGTAATGAACACTGCCACGCGGTTTTATCGGGAACAGCTCAAGCATTCTGAAAGTGCCATTGCTTATCTGAAAAAACGCGGTTTGACCGGCGAGACCGCTGCCCGTTTTGCGATCGGCTACGCACCTGCCGGCTGGCAGAATCTGGCTGCGGTATTTCCTGATTACCAGGCAAAAATGCCGACGGATCCGCTGGTTGAGGCAGGGTTGGTGATTGAGAACGACGACGGTAAACGCTATGACCGTTTTCGCGATCGTGTCATGTTTCCTATCCTCAATCAGAAAGGGATGATTGTAGGTTTTGGCGGGCGCGTACTGGAGCAGGGTGAGCCCAAATATCTCAATTCTCCTGAAACACCGCTGTTCGAGAAAGGCCGCGAACTCTACAACCTGTTCGGCGCACGCAAGGCGATCCGCGAGGCGGGGAGGGTGGTGGTGGTGGAAGGATACATGGATGTGGTGGCACTCTCGCAGCATGGCATCGATTATGCCGTGGCTGCGCTGGGTACTGCCACCACCCCTTACCATGTGCAGAAACTTCTGCGTCAGACTGATAATGTGGTGTTCTGTTTCGATGGCGACAATGCCGGCAGAAAGGCAGCCTGGCGCGCGCTGGAAAACAGCCTGGCGCAGCTGGTGGATGGCAAGAGTCTCAGTTTTTTGTTCCTGCCCGAGGGCGAAGATCCGGACAGCTATGTGCGCAAGTCCGGCAAGGAGGCTTTTGAGGGACTGCTTGGTCGGGCACTGCCTTTGTCCGTTTTCCTGTTCAAAGAACTGTCGGCGCACACTGACCTGCAAACCAGCGAAGGGCGTGCCAAACTGGTGCAGGAGGTAAAGCCGCTGCTGGCGCAGGTTACTGCACCGACGCTCGCGTTGATGTTGCTAAAGCGGCTGGCCGAACTCAGTGGCGCCAGTCAGGGAGAGCTGGAGAACCTGTTGCAGATCAGACGAGTCTCATCCTCCCCATCATCCCGCCCAAGAGCGCCACGACCACAGCCTGCCTCACCCTATCGCTGGTTGCTGCAGGTGTTGCTGCACGACCCAGGCTATGCCCGCAAGCTCGAAAGAGAACTGCTTAGGGGGCGCAGTGAATACGCCGAAGAAATGGCGGCAGTGGTGGCGCTGGTTGAATTTATCGATACCTGCCCCCATATGGCGGAAGGTACGGCGATACCTTCAGTGATCACATATTTCCACGATAGTCCTCATCGTGCGCTGCTGGAAAAGGCCGAGAGCGAGACTCTTGCCTGGGACGACAGTATCGACCTGGAGGCGGAATTTTCCGGGGCGCTGGCACGATTACGGGAAATACAGCGCAAGCAGCGCATGACCGAGTTGCACAGCAAGTCCCTGAGCGCGCTCACCCCAGAGGAAAAGCAGGAATATCAAAGATTAATGGCATCTTGAGGGTAACCAGGCGAACAGTGCCGCCGAATTTTGATACAATCTAAACTTTTTTAGATTCAAGCGTCCATATTATTTGGGAATCGACATGGTAAAGGCAAAAACGCAGGTAAAAGCGGCGACAAAAGCGAAAACGAAGGCAGCGGTGCCAGCGGCTGCGGCGGCAAGCCGTCGCGCGGATAAAACCGCAGCAGTGGCAAAAAAGGAAGCAAAGAAAACGGTCAAGACACCGCTAAAGGCAGCAGAAAAAATACCGGCAAAAAAAGCTGCCGCGACGCCGAAGAAAGGAGCCCCGCCGGTCGCAAAGGTAATTGTCAGCGTGGCCGAGATCGCCAAGGCGGTGATGGCAGTCAAGGAGCTGAAGCCACGTGCCACAAAGGCAACCAAGGTCAATGCGCCGAAGAGCGCTGCCGGGAGTGCGCAGGATGCCGAGAAGACACAGGCCGCGCCGCAGGACATTGAGGCGCGGCGCATGCGTCTTAAGAACCTGATCGTGCAGGGCAAGGAACGCGGCTACCTGACTTATGCCGAGATCAACGATCACCTGCCGGACGACATGCTGGATGCCGAACAGATAGAGGGCATCATCAGCATGATCAACGACATGGGCATCTCTGTTTATGATGAGGCGCCCGATGCAGAAACGCTGCTGATGTCGGAAACCACGCCGACGGTGGCCGATGAGGACGTGGTAGAGGAAGCCGAAGCGGCGCTTTCCACGGTGGATTCGGAATTCGGCCGTACCACCGATCCGGTACGCATGTACATGCGTGAAATGGGTTCGGTGGAACTGCTCACGCGCGAAGGCGAAATCGAAATTGCAAAGCGCATTGAAGATGGTCTGAAGCACATGATCCAGGCGATTTCCGCCTGCCCCACCACCATAGCCGGGATTCTCGACCTTGCCACCAAGGTAGCGCATGATGAAATGCGGATCGATGAGCTGGTAGATGGATTGCTCGACCCCAATGCCCAGGAAATCGTCAACGAAGAGATTTCCGATGAGTCACTGGAGCAGGAGTTGGGCGTCGAAGACGTGGAAGATGAAGATAGCGTTGCGGTGGCCAGTGCCAATTTACTCAAACTGAAGACCGATGCGCTGGAGCGTTTCGCGGTGATTTATCAGGCGTATGCCGAGATGAAGAAGGTGTTGGCGAGAAAGGGATCGACCAGCAAGGCCTACAAGGAAATACAGGAGCATATTTCAGCCGAACTCATGGCCATCCGCTTCTCTGCCAAGATGGTGGAGAAGCTTTGTGACACCCAGCGTGGACTGGTGGATGAGGTGCGTAGTTTTGAGCGTAAAATCATGGAGCTATGTGTGGTCAAGGCGGGGATGCCGCGCAACCACTTCATCAAAGTATTCCCCGGGAATGAGGGCAACCTCGATTGGGCGGCGCAGGAAGCTGCAGCTGACAAGCCTTACAGTCACGCGCTGAAGCGTTATCAGCCTGCCATTATTGAGCAGCAACAGAACTTGCTGGCGTTGCAGAAGCAGGTTGGCATCCCGATCAAGGATCTGAAGGAAATCAACCGCCGCATGTCCACTGGCGAGGCCAAGGCGCGCCGCGCCAAGCGGGAGATGACCGAAGCCAATTTGCGGCTGGTGATTTCCATTGCCAAGAAATATACCAATCGTGGACTGCAATTCCTTGATCTGATTCAGGAGGGCAATATCGGCCTGATGAAGGCAGTGGATAAATTTGAATACCGGCGCGGTTACAAATTTTCCACTTATGCCACCTGGTGGATCCGGCAGGCCATCACTCGTTCTATTGCCGATCAGGCGCGCACCATTCGCATCCCGGTGCATATGATCGAGACCATCAACAAGATGAACCGTATTTCGCGGCAGATTTTGCAGGAAACCGGGCAGGAGCCGGAGCCTGCGCTGCTGGCGCAGAAAATGGAAATGCCGGAGGAGAAAATTCGCAAAATCCTCAAGATTTCCAAGGAGCCGATTTCCATGGAAACACCCATAGGTGACGATGAGGACTCCCACCTGAGTGATTTCATAGAGGATTCAACCACGATGGCGCCTGCGGACGCTGCGGTTTACGCCAGTTTGCGCGACGTCACTAAAGACATCCTGGATTCTTTGACGCCACGCGAAGCCAAAGTGCTGCGCATGCGTTTCGGTATCGAAATGAACACCGACCACACCTTGGAAGAAGTCGGTAAACAGTTTGACGTGACCCGTGAGCGCATTCGCCAGATCGAGGCCAAGGCGCTACGCAAGTTGCGTCACCCCTCGCGCTCCGAACGCTTGCGCAGTTTCCTGGATACTGAGGGCTGATCAACTTTTAGTTGATTGCTTTCGGCATCTAGCGCCCGAATCGGGTCTGTAGCTCAGTCGGTTAGAGCAGGGGACTCATAATCCCTTGGTCGTTGGTTCGAGTCCAACCAGACCCACCACCATCTCGTTATATGTTTCTGGCATGTCAGGGCATGCTCCAGAAGCTGCAAAATGACAGTGCTGCAAAATGCACATGCTGCAAAATGCACATTGACTTATCAGCGTAATACCTTCACAATTGCTGGTTTCGTTTGGAGGGGTTCCCGAGCGGCCAAAGGGATCAGACTGTAAATCTGACGGCTCTGCCTTCG
>CAKKRD010000034.1 GCA_919902515.1 Nitrosomonadaceae bacterium
GCAGCAATCCAGCACGCTCAGCATACCTCAATTTGGCTAATGGATTATTTGGGGTAAATGCTGTTGTATTACTAACAAAGTATTGCCATTGTACTAAGAGACTAGGGGTAAAGCAAAAACAGCCGGTATCCTGCTGCGTTCAAATCACTACTAGCAAGATGGAGTCTGATGTCGACTTCGTGAGCAGGCGCAATCGTCTGGGCTGGATTCACGTCTCCGCCGAGATATTCTCCGGGGGTGAAGATGCGGCTTGCGAGAGGTTGATCCTGAATGTCGGTGAGAGTTAGTTCCAGCGCAGGATATGCTTGCGGGAATGGAGCGTAGTTGCGCACGGTGGCGGTAAGAATACCGACACCGTTATTTTGCGCGGGGTCTGCCTGTAAATCAGATGACTCAATACTCAGCAGCTCCGCTTGTTGTGGTAGCGGGATGGTACAACGCAAGAATTCGCAGTATTGCTCCAGGTACGACTGGGTACCAGGTGCGAGAACGGAAATCTCGGTGCGGTAAAAATAAGCTGCTTGTCCCGCCAACAGGAACAACAAGAACAGACTGGCAAAACCCCAGCCGCGCTGGTTCTTGCGCGGCTGTACGCTATCGTATGAGTAATGTTCCAGCGTCACGTTGACCGTGTCCGAAACTTCCGCGACCGATTCTTGCGTAACCGCTGATATGGAAGCGGACGCCACGTCACTCGTTGTTATCTCATGCGGGAGAGTGGACGGTAGCACCGTTTGATCAGACAAACCTGGCGCGGGCAGAACATCCGTTCTTGCACCCAAGGTCTTGGATGAATCATCGGCTTCCGGCTCCTGCACCGTAGTCAGGGTGGTAAAGCCGTTAAACACATGAGCACAGTGTCCACAGCGCACATCGCCGCCATGCGCCTGTAAATGCTGAGCAGTCACGCGAAAAGCGGTAGCGCAGTTAGGGCAGCGGGTTACCAGTGCCATGATCCCGGTCTTGCAAATAACTTGTTTTCACTTTCTTGTCCCCGTTAGCAGTACCCAACCCTCCCGCTCTCCTGCGATGCGCATCTCAAACCATTGCCGGTAGATGCGCTCCACTTCTTCCGCCTGATCTCTGAGTATGCCGGAAAGCACAATACACCCACCTTTGCGGGTCATGCTCATCAGTAGTGGGGCAAGTACGATCAGCGGGTTGGCAAGGATATTGGCGACAACCACATCTGCCCAAGCTGCAGTGGCCACGGCTGCCTGAGGCGCAGAATGGGCCGTGTAAAACTCCGCTTTCATTTGATCCAGTTGATTGCGCAGCGCATTGTCGCGGCTTGCCACAACCGCCTGGGGGTCTATGTCTATGCCCACCGCATGGCCTGCACCCAGCTTCAGCGCGGCGATCGCGAGTATGCCGGAGCCGCAACCATAATCCAGCACATCTTCGCCGCCTCGCAGGTTTTCGTCAAGCCAGGCAAGGCACAGTTGAGTGGTTGGGTGGCTGCCGGTACCAAAGGCTAGCCCTGGATCAAGTATCAGACTGACGGCGGCGGGATCGGGTATCTGATGCCAGCTAGGGACAATCCACAGTCGCGATGATATCTGGATCGGGGTGAATTGCGCCTGACTAAGCCGCACCCAATCCTGCTCCGGCACTTCCGCCAGATGGTAGATGGGTAAACTGATAAGCTCGGCTGCTTGCGCCGCAGCCTGCATAACAGTACTCACATCTGCATCCGTATTGAACAGCGCGGTAATTTCCGCTGCCGGCCAGATTTTTTCAGGAAGTTCGCCGGGCTCACCGAATAAGGGCTGTTCCCGTTCCGTGCCGGCAGCAGCATCGTGTATGTCCGCCGACAGCGCGCCCAGCTCGAGCAATGCATCGCTCAGAATTTCGGCGTGTGCGGCATCGGTCTCTATGGTGAGGGATATCCAGGACATATTCTTATGTACGGATAAAATCCGTCGGCGTAAAACTGACTCATCCGACTGATGTGCATCGAGTGTATTTCTTGCCTGCGGGTATGAAAATTCGTGCTTTAACTCAGCTTGTTGTAGTTGGCGAGTTTCTGCTCGAGGTAATGGATAGGGGTGCCCCCACGCAGAAAAGCCGCGTCGGACAACAGATCAAGGTGCAATGGAATATTCGTCTTTATGCCTCCAACCACCATTTCGGACAGCGCGATACGCATACGCGCGATAGCCTGGTCACGGGTGTCCCCATAGGCAATTACTTTACCAATCATGGAGTCGTAATATTGCGGCACCATATAATGTTGATAAATGTGGGAATCGACGCGAATGCCAGGTCCGCCTGGAGCATGATACTGGGTGATGCGGCCGGCGGATGGTGTGAGTTTATAAGGGTCCTCGGCATTAATACGACACTCGATCGCATATCCCTTAGACACGATGTCGCGCTGGCGAAAACCCAGTTTCTCGCCAGCGGCTACACGAATCTGTGCCTGGACCAAGTCGATCCCGGTAACCGCTTCGGTAACGGGATGTTCGACCTGCAGCCGCGTGTTCATTTCGATGAAATAAAATTCGTTATTCTCAAACAGGAATTCAAACGTGCCGACGCCGCGATAGCCGATACCACGGCAAGCATCTGCGCAACGCGCGCCAATCTTGTCGCGCTGCCGGGGAGTAATGCCGAAGGCCGGCGCTTCCTCGATGATTTTCTGATGACGGCGCTGCATTGAGCAGTCCCGCTCTCCCAGGTGTACCGAGTTGCGATGCTCATCAGCCAGTACCTGAAACTCGATATGACGCGGGTTTTCCAGAAATTTCTCAACATAGACCATGGGGTTGCCAAACGCCGCCTGGGCTTCATTGCGCGTCATGATGACCGCATTCAATAACGCCGCCTCCGTGTGTACCACGCGCATACCGCGCCCGCCGCCGCCACCCGATGCCTTGATGATGACAGGATAGCCGATGGTGCGAACGATCTTTCTGATTTCTTCACCCGATTCAGGCAAGGCGCCGTTGAAACCAGGGACGCAGGGTATACCAGCTCTTATCATCGCGTTTTTTGCGCTGATCTTGTCGCCCATCAGGCGAATGGTTTCAGGACGCGGGCCAATGAAGACAAAGCCGCTTTTTTCAACCCGCTCAGCGAAATCAGCATTCTCGGAGAGAAAGCCGTAGCCGGGATGGATGGCCTCGGCATCGGTCACTTCTGCTGCACTGATGATGGCCGGAATATTGAGATAACTTTGAGCTGATGGCGCCGGCCCAATACACACGGACTCATCGGCGAGCTTCACGTACTTGGCTTCGGCATCTGCCTCGGAATGCACCACCACTGTCTTAATGCCCATCTCCCGACATGCCCTCTGAATACGCAGGGCAATTTCGCCACGATTGGCTATAAGGATTTTTTCAAACATGTTTATCTATGAAATCTTTTTTAAGTTGCGGAGGTAGCCAGCCTTCTCTCCTGATTTCTATCCCGCAGCAGCGAGAAATCAGCGACTATCACTCAATTTCGAATAATGGCTCACCGTACTCTACCGGCTGACCGTTTTCTACCAGGATTACCTTGATCACTCCGCTCTTGTCGGATTCGATTTCGTTGAGCAGTTTCATTGCCTCAATAATACACAGAGTATCGCCTTCCTTTACCGTTTGCCCCACTTCCACAAATGCATTGGCGCCAGGCGCGGAGGATCGGTAAAACGTACCCACCATTGGCGATTTAACCACATGGTTGTCTGGCAATGCCTCCTTGGCTGCGGCTTCTATTTCTTGCGTGGATAGCGCGGGCACGGCAACCGGCTGCAAGGCCGGTGGTGCAGCTACATAACTCTGTACTACCGATCCTGACTTGCTGATGCGAACTTTTTCTTCGCCTTCGGTAATTTCCAATTCACCGATTCCCGACTCTTCAACCAGTTCAATCAGTTTTTTAAGCTTTCTCAAATCCATAACAGGCCTCTCAGGGTAAAACTCCGCTTTCTGGCACCTCTATCAATCAGAATTTGTTGCCATGCAATTTTGTTCATAAAGAATGAGGTTAGATAACTTCCGTGATCGCTGCATCAATGATCTTGGTTCGCATCGGCAGCAAGATAAACGTGCTTGCACCAACTTGACTTGAGACTTGATTGCCCTGTTAGCGGGCTGTTAAAGCATATTCCAGGGCCAGCTCATAGCCCTTGGGGCCCAAACCGCTGATAACACCCACAGCCAGATCAGAAAAATACGATTCTCTGCGAAAAGTCTCACGTGCGAAGATATTGGAAAGATGAACTTCAATGAACGGCAACTTTACCGCCGCCAGGGCATCACGCAAAGCAACGCTGGTATGAGTATAAGCTGCCGGATTGATAATGATGAAGTCAGTTTCATCACTGATTGTCTGTTGAATTCGGCCGATTAAGTCCGCCTCGGCGTTACTCTGGAAATTTTCCAAAAAAATGCCGGCATTTTCGGCTATTTTACATAAACTCCGGTTAATTTCGTCCAAGGTAACTCGACCATAGACATCTGGTTCGCGAGTTCCCAATAGATTAAGGTTGGGTCCATGCAGAACCAGGATTTTTTTTGCTGATGTGGCCTGCACTTTCATGGCAATAATTCTGCCCCAAATCATCAGAAAAGTCCAGATGTTTGATGCTATTCGCAGAAATTAGACGAAAATTCAACCGCTGGGGGAAGTTATGTGGCGGTTTGATTTAAACATCTCTTTTTCGGCGCACTCGTTGGGTGGCAGTATACACAGTACGCTGCCGCTATTCACATTTCCAGTCCCTGACCAGAAGACGTGGTTGCCGCCGGCATCAGCAGCGCCTCCTGCGTCCATCCTGCGGGCTAGCATGGCGCACCAGGATTTTATATCCAATTTGCCCCCCATTTCCCAAACCTCTATAATCCATCAGCCGTTTTCCTGCGGGCTGTTGTAGCTCAGTTGGTAGAGCAACTGATTCGTAATCAGTAGGTCG
>CAKKRD010000035.1 GCA_919902515.1 Nitrosomonadaceae bacterium
AAATTAGCAAACGATGAACCATTGGCAGAACGACATCGTGACCATGCGTTGATCGGCGAATGGAAAGATTCCCGCGACTGCCATATAAAACCCGACCTCGTACTGATTTATCGGAAGCCCGATGACAAGATTTTGCAGTTGGTGCGTCTTGGCTCGCATAGCGAACTTGGATTGTAGCGGAAGCAGATGATCACAAATGCTGCGCACTTGTGAAAGCACGGACACAGAGTGGCTGGCCAGCGGCATGAGAACGATCCGGCTCAGTTTCTGCCAACCGGCAGCCGTTTCTCCGCTTCGAGCCAAGCCGATCGCTTACCGTATCCACACCGCCTTGACGTTAACGAATTCGCGGATGCCGTGGTAGGACAATTCCCTGCCGAAGCCGGACGATTTGATGCCGCCGAAAGGCAGGCGCGGATCGGATTTGACCATGCCATTGATGAAGCTGCTGCCGGCATGAATTTGCCGCGCGATTTTCTCCGCGCGTTCAGAATCGCGGCTCCAGATGCTGGAACCGAGACCGAAGCGAGTGTCGTTGGCAATGCGCACAGCTTCTTCTTCGCTGGCGGCGCGGATCACGGCGGCGACCGGGCCGAATAGCTCTTCGTGATAGGCGCGGGTTTTTGCCGTTACCCGGTCGAGGATCGATGGCGGATAAAACGCACCCTCGCCCGCTATGGGCTTGCAGCCGAATATCGCCTGCGCGCCTTGCGCAATCGAATCGGTCACCTGCTGGTGCAGCTCTTCCCTCAAATCAAGCCGCGCCAGCGGGCCGATCTGGGTGAATTCGCTGAGCGGGTCGCCCATTTTCAGCTCGGTTGTTTTTTTCACGAATAAGAACATAAACTCGTCGGCGATTTCCGCGACCGGAATGATGCGCTTGGCAGCAATGCACGACTGTCCGCAGTTCTGAAAACGTGATTTCACCGCATTGGTGGCGGCCAGTTCCAGGTCGGCATCTTTCAGCACGATGAATGCATCCGATCCGCCCAGCTCCAGCACACATTTCTTCAGGTGCTGGCCGGCGTGGGCGGCGACTTCACGCCCGGCGGCTTCGGAGCCGGTGAGCGTCACCGCATGCACATGGTGGCTGGCGATAGCTTCGGCCACATCGGCGGCTTCGATCATGAGCGTAGTGAAAAGATAGGGCGGAAAGCCCGCATCGCGGAACAACTGCTCCAGTGCCAGCGCGCATTGCGGCACATTGGAAGCATGCTTCAACGCGCAGCCGTTGCCCGCCATCAGCGCAGGCGCAGAAAAACGGATCACCTGCAGGAACGGAAAATTCCACGGCATCACACCCAGCACGATGCCGAGGGGTTCATACGACACATAGCTTTTGCCGGCATCGGTCTGGATCGTCTCGTCCTGCAGGAAATGCTGGGCATGCACCGCGTAGTAATCGCAGATAAGCGCGCATTTCTCCACTTCAGCGCACGCCTCGCGCAGCGGCTTGCCCATCTCGATCGCCATCAGCTTGCCGTATTCCGCCACGCGCTCGTGCAACAGCGTGGCGGCACGACTCATCCGCGCTGCGCGCTCGGCGAAAGCAGTCTGCGCCCAGGCTTGCTGGGCGTTGTCGGCCTGCTCCAGTGCGACAGCAAGATGGTGACTGTCCCAACTGGTGTAGGTTTTGACGATCTTGTTGGTCGCGGGGTTCAGGCTGATATAAGGCATGATGTGCTATTCTTCAAAAGAGATGTCAAAGGTAACAAGGAAACAGAAATTGAGTGGGGTTGCTTGCCGTTCCGGTTCCCGTTTTACTTACTTACCTTAATATATATAGCAGGCTATGAAAAAGTTTTTACCCGGCTTATTGCTTCTGGTTTTCACCGGCACATCTGCGGCCAGCCAGGACGACGATTTCATCGCTGCGCGCCAGGCATTCCAGGCAGGAAATTCCGCTCGCCTGGATATTCACGCCCGCCGCCTGCAGGGCCATGTGCTGGAACCTTATGCAGCCTATTACCAGTTGAGTTTGCAACTGGAGAATGCGAATGCCAGCGCAGTGAAAAAGTTCCTTTCCCATTACCGGGGCACTTTTCTTGCCGACAGGCTGCAAGGCGAGTGGCTGAAAACCCTGGGCAAGAAACAGCAATGGGAACTGTTCGCCGCAGAATATCCGGCTCTGGTCAACAAGGATACCGAGCTCATTTGCTATTCCCTGCAACAACGCCTCGCTGCCAGCGACGGCGCAGCGCTGACCGAAGCGCGGCCGCTATGGTTTAACACCCACGATCTGCCGAAAAACTGTACCCCGCTGTTCGAAGCGCTCACTGCCGCTGGGTTGCTTACTGCGGAAGATGTGTGGACGCGGCTGCGCCTGACCCTCGAGGCGGGCAACGTAAGCGTAGCGAAGCACATCAACCGCTATCTGCCGAAGGATCAGGCACTCAATGAACGCAAACTGGACGAGGCCACCAGCAACCCCCTGCGCTACCTGGATAAACACCGGCACGAAATCAACACTCGCGCCGACCGTGAAGTTGCCCTGTACGCGCTGCTGCGCCTGCTGCGCAGCGGTACCGATCAGGCCTTTGCCTACTGGCCCAAGGTGCGCGAACGCTTCAGCCCGGCGGAGCAGTCCTATTTCCTCGGGCACTTGGCAAGCCAGGCGGCGCGTCGGCTTGATCCGCGTGCGCTGGGCTGGTTCCGGCAAGCCGCCACCACCCACCCCGCAACCCCCCTCTCGGACACCCAGCTTGCCTGGCAAACCCGCGCTGCGCTGCGTGCCGGAGACTGGAAGACAGTGCTCAGAAGCATCGAAGCCATGTCTGCTGAGGAACAGCAGGCAGGCGTATGGCGTTACTGGAAGGCGCGCGCGCTAAAAACCAAAGGCAGGATTACAGAAGCCAATGTGCTCCTTGCCCCGCTGAGCAGCGAACACAATTTTTACGGCCAACTGGCGGAAGAAGAGATGGGGGTAGTGATCGGCATCCCGGACGAGCCCTATAAAGCCGGGGCACAGGAAATCGCCGCCATGCAGCAGTTACCCGGCATTCGACGGGCACTGGCGCTGTATCGCCTGAATCTGCGTGCCGAGGGCACGCGCGAATGGAACTGGAGCATCCGCGGCTTCGATGACCGGCGCCTGCTGGCTGCGGCTGAAGTAGCGCGGCGCAGTGGGGTCTATGACCGCGCCATCAGCACCGCCGACCGCACCGTGCAACTGCATGATTTCAGTCTGCGCTTCCTCACCCCCCACCGCGAAGCGCTACAAAACCACCTGCAGCAGCAGCAACTGGACGAAGCCTGGGTGTACGGCCTCATCCGCCAGGAAAGCCGTTTCATTACCGATGCCAGGTCCAGCGCCGGGGCGACGGGGCTGATGCAATTGATGCCGGCCACCGCAAAATGGGTGGCGAAAAAAATGAGCATGCAAAATTACCATCATGCCCTCGCCAACGAGGTCAATACCAATCTGGCGCTGGGCACTTATTACCTCAAGCATGTGCTGACCACGCTCGACAACCAGCCACTGCTGGCTTCGGCGGCCTACAACGCCGGCCCCGGACGCGCACGGCAATGGCGTGATGCCAAGCCGCTGGAAGGTGCGATTTATGCGGAGACTATCCCTTTCAGTGAAACCCGCGACTACGTGAAAAAAGTCCTGAGCAACTCGATGTATTACGCCAGCACCCTCGGTCATCGACTCCAGACTCTGCGGCAACGCCTCGGCACCGTCGCACCCAAGTCGGTCGTCAATAAATTGTCAGAAGAGGAAAAATGAGCACCATGAAAATCAATAACGTCTGCATTATCGGCGGCAGCGGCTTTGTCGGCAGACATATTGCCCACTGGCTGACCGCAGAGGAAATCTCCGTGCGCGTTCCCACCCGCCATTACGAGCATGCGCGGCAGTTGCTGGTGCTGCCGACGGCAGATGTGGTGGAAGCCAATGTCCACGACGACGCCGCACTCGACCGTCTTTTGAGCGGGATGGATGCAGTCATCAACCTAGTGGGCATACTGCATGGTGATTTTACTGCCGCGCATGTGGAGCTGCCGCGCAAAATCGTGGCCGCATGCCAGCGCAACGGCATCACACGGCTGGTGCATATGAGCGCACTCCATGCCAATCCCAATGGCCCCAGCGCTTATCTGCGCTCCAAGGGCGCAGGCGAGAAAATCGTGCTGGCGTCGGATTTGCAGACGACTGTTTTCAGGCCGTCGGTCATCTTCGGCCCAGGGGATTCCTTTCTCAACCTGTTCGCCCGACTGGCGCACCGCCTGCCGCTGTTGCCGCTGGCATCCCCCAATGCGAAATTCCAGCCAGTGTTTGTGGAAAATGTGGCGCAGGCGTTTGTGACCAGCCTTTCCAACCCGGCCACTTTCGGCCAGGGTTACGACTTGTGCGGACCCAAAGTCTACAGCCTGCGGCAACTGGTGGAATATGTGGCACAGATCACCGGACATGACCTCCGTATCATCGGCCTGAATGACAGCCTGTCCTATCTGCAGGCACTGCTGATGGAATGGCTGCCGGGCAAGCTCATCACCCGCGACAACTATTATTCGATGCAAGTGGACAGCGTGTGCGATTGCGCGGGCAGCAACAACCTCGCGGCGGTATTCGGCATCCGCCCGACTCCGCTGGAAGAAGTGGCGCCGCTCTATCTGGCGCACCAGCTTCCGCGCGAGCGGTATAATCGTTTCCGCGATCGGGCGGGACGATAAACAGCCATGCAATGAAAACCTATTTAGTGGGCGGTTCAGTTCGCGACGAACTGCTGGGCCTGCCGGTCAAGGATCATGATTACGTCGTCGTCGGCTCCACCCCGGAGGAGATGGCGCGGCTCGGCTACCGCCCGGTGGGCAAGGACTTCCCGGTATTCCTCCATCCCCAGAGTCAGGAGCAATATGCGCTGGCACGCACCGAGCGCAAGATTTCCCGCGGCTACAAGGGCTTTGAAGTGTATGCCGCGCCCGAAGTTACGCTGCAAGAAGATTTGGCGCGGCGCGACCTCACCATCAATGCCATTGCCAAGGACCAGGACGGCAACATCATCGATCCGTTTAACGGCGTGGCCGACCTCGAAGCAGGCTTGCTGCGCCACATCAGTCCGGCGTTCAGTGAAGACCCGGTACGGGTGCTGCGCACGGCACGTTTTGCCGCACGCTTCGGCTTCCGCATTGCGCCGGAAACGCTTGCGCTGATGAATGACATGGTGCACAACGGCGAAGTGGATGCGCTGGTGCCGGAACGGGTGTGGCAGGAATTTGCGCGCGGCCTGATGGAACACAAACCGTCGCGCATGTTTTATGCGCTGCGCGAATGCGGCGCGCTCACCCGCATCATGCCGGAAGTGGATGCCTTGTTCGGCGTGCCGCAGCCGGCGCAGCATCACCCGGAAATCGATACCGGCTTGCACAGCATGCTGGTGATCGATTATGCCGCCTCACAGAATTATTCGCTGCCGGTGCGTTTCGCTGCGCTCACGCATGACCTCGGCAAAAGCACCACCCCGCCGCAGGAGTGGCCGCGGCATATCGGCCACGAAGCGCGCAGCGTGCAACTGGTCAAGGATCTCAGCGAGCGCATCCGCGCGCCCAACGACGAACGCGATCTGGCCTTGCTGGCGGCGCGCTATCACGGCGATGTGCACCGGGCGGCGGAATTGCGCCCCACCACCATCGCCGACATGCTGCAGGCGGTGGATGCTTATCGCAAACCGGAGCGCTTCGAGGAATTCCTGCAGGCCTGCGCGTGCGACTTTCATGGCCGCCCCGGCTACGCCGAAAAGTCCTACCCCCAGGCGGAGCGGTTACGCGCAGCGTTCAGCGCGGCCCAGAGCGTGGATGCCGGGGCCATTGCCGCTGAACTGGCCAAGACTATTGCCGATCCCACCTGCCTGCCGGGGGCCATCAACGCCAGGGTGCGCGAAACCCGTGTCGCCGAAATCAAAGTCCGGCTGGATTGAACGCTTGCAATATCATAAATCGATTAAGTCGAATGACTCAGTTATGCCGAATGGGCATTTTTGTGTTTGTAAACAAAAAATCGAGGGAACCTCCTCTTCTGCCTGCCAATGAAAAAAACTTCCTTCCTGCTGCTCATGTGGTCAGTGCTATTCGTGCCGGTGGCACTTGCAGAACCACGGCCGGATGAGGATATTGAGGTTAAGGTGCAAATCACGGGGGAGAATGTGATCGTTGATCTGACCTTTATTGTTCCGGCCACCCGACAGGAGGTCTGGGCTGTGCTGACCGATTTTGGACACATGGCTGATTTTGTCTCCAACCTGAAGGAAAGCAAGGTGATCAGCATTTCTGGAAACATGCTGAAGATTTTCCAGCGCGGCTTTGCATCGTATGGCCCGATCAGTTTCCCGTTTGAGTCAACACGGGAAATACGGTTGTTCCCCTTCGATAAAATCAAGTCGCACATGATCAGCGGCAACATGCGCAAGATGGAAGGCACAACGCGGCTGGTCGATGAAGGTGGGAAAACCCGGATTATCTATCATACCGATACCATCCAGGAGGTTTGGGTACCGCCATTGGCGGGAAATATTTTTATCGAGCATGAAGTTCGAGAGCAATTCAAGGAAATGCGGAATGAAATAATCAAGAGAAAACGGGCGTCCACTTCTTCGCTACCAGCCCGAAGCTCTACACATTGAATTTGGTGAGGCTGTTCTGCTGGCTGAACAGGAAGAGGAAACGACCGCACTCGACACTCGGCTACAAATCACCAGTGCAGTCTTTGCTGAACTGGACCACCGCCCAACAAGATAAAAACTGATAGCATGAAGGCCCACTCGTTGGAAGACGAAAAACCAAGAGAGCCTCATTTTGAGTAATCAGCAGTGATCAAAACAAATAATCTGCCCCCGCAAGACTTTTCCACTCTCCCTCCCGATAGCGTGTTGAACGCGCTGGAAAGCGTAGGCTTCCGCAGCGATGGCCGCCTGCTGGCGCTCAACAGCTACGAGAACCGCGTCTATCAGATCGGTCTGGAAGAAGGCGCGCCGCTGGTGGCGAAATTCTATCGTCCCGGGCGCTGGACGGATGCCGCCATACTCGAAGAACACGCCTTCGTGCAGGAACTGGTCGAACGCGAAATTCCGGTCGTGCCCGCGCTGGTGCTGGAGGGAAAAACGCTGCACAGTTTCGAGGGATTCCGCTTCGCTGTTTTCCCCAAGCACGGTGGCCGTGCGCCCGAACTGGAAGGCCGCTCCACGCTGGAATGGATGGGGCGCTTCCTCGGGCGCATCCACGCTGTCGGCGCGCTCAAGCCGTTTCGTGAACGCCCCACGCTGGATATCGTCAGCTTCGGTGAACGGCCGCGCGATTATCTGCTGGCGCATGAATTCATTCCGGCTGATCTCGATGCGGCTTATCGCAGCGCGGTAGATCAAGCGCTGGATGGCGTGCGCCACTGCTTTGCGCGTGCGGGGGAAGTGCGCGCATTGCGCCTGCATGGCGACTGCCACGTGGGCAACGTGCTGTGGACGGACGTAGGCCCGCACTTCGTGGATTTTGACGACAGCCGCATGGGGCCGGCGGTGCAGGATTTATGGATGCTGTTGTCAGGCGACCGTGCCGACATGGTGCGGCAGTTGACCGACGTGCTGGCCGGGTATGAGGACTTCTGCGATTTTGACGAACGCGAATTGCATCTGATCGAGGCACTGCGCACCCTGCGCCTGATCCATTATGCGGCATGGCTCGCACAGCGCTGGGATGATCCCGCTTTCAAGCAGGCGTTCCCGTGGTTCAACACCCAGCGTTATTGGCAGGATCGCATCCTTGAATTGCGCGAACAGATCGCACTGATGGATGAGCCGCCGCTGTGGCAGGCATAAATCACTGACTCTTTTATATGGATACGAAAACGATCCTTTGCCCTTGCGGGAACGGCAACAAGGAATACGCCGACTGCTGCGGCCGCTATCTGGACGGCGGCGAAGCTGCTGCCACTGCAGAAGCATTGATGTGTTCGCGCTACACCGCCTACACGCTTGGGCGCGAAGATTATCTGCTGGCGACCTGGCATCACAGCACACGTCCGGCTGCACTTGAACTGACCAGCGAACCGCGCAGCCAATGGCTGGGACTGGAAGTGCAGCGCCATGAACAGCCGCAGCCGGATCATGCGGTGGTGGAATTTGTGGCGCGCTACAAGGTGGGGGGCCGCGCGCACCGTCTGCATGAAATCAGCCGTTTCGTGCGCGAGGCGGGGCGGTGGTTCTATGTGGATGGCACTATCACCTGAAATCAGAGCAACCCGCCTCCTGACTAGCGTGCCATAGCCGCGCGATAAAGCTGCCGCGCCTCTTCTTCCTTGAGCGTATCGTTGATTTCACGCATGACGCCGTTCATGTCGACCGGCTTCTCAACACGCTCGAAGCACCCAGTCAGGACACTCTCCGGGCGTAGCTGGCTGCTCTGGTAGAGCGACCATATCTCCATGCCATAGTCGGTGGTCAGCAACTCTGGTGCAAAACGGCCGAAGTAAGTGGCCAGGTTTTCGACATCCCGCAGCAGCATTTTGCAGGCTTGGTTGTTGGCAGCCGCGTCGATGGCCTGGGGCAGGTCGATGATGACAGGCCCTTCGCTGTCGACCAGCACGTTGTATTCGGACAGATCGCCGTGCACAATCCCGGCGCAGAGCATGCGCACCACCTGCGTGATCAATATGTGGTGGTATTCGCGCGCCAGCTCGGCAGTGAGCAGCAGATCGTTGAGCCGCGGCGCGGCGTTGCCCTCGCTGTCAGTCACCAGCTCCATCAGCAGCACGCCCTCATGAAAGTTATACGGCTTGGGCACGCGCACACCCGCTGCGGCGAGCCGGTACAAAGCGGCTACCTCGGCATTTTGCCAGGCCTCTTCCTGCGCTTTGCGTCCATAGCTGGTGCCTTTTTCCATGGCGCGCGCACGACGGCTGTTTTTCACTTTGCGGCCTTCGGTGTAATCCGTACTCTGGCGGAAACTGCGCTTGTTGGCCTCTTTGTAAACTTTCGCGCAACGCACCTCTTCTCCGCAGCGCACCACGAAGACCGTGGCCTCTTTGCCGCTCATCAACTGCCGGATGACCTCATCGACCAGGCCATCCTGGATCAGTGGTTCAATTCTTTTGGGGGGTTTCATCGATGTCGCCTGCGCTCATGTTTTTCCGTTCGTCCTGAAAACAACCAATACCACGGAACACACGGAATATACAGGAAAAAGCGGGGCTTGAACTGAATCCGCCAATACTCTTTTCAGCATCCGCTCAGTTATTCGGCACGCGGATGGATACGCTTCTGAACGAATTAAATGAAGTGCTTGTCACTAATTTTACTAGAATCCACATATAGCACATGTACGAGAAGAATCTCATGGCTCAACTACATTGTTATGTTCCTGAAGAGATCGCCCGACAAGCACAGCGTCGTGCCGCGCAGTCCGGCCTGGGCCTTTCGCATTATCTGGCGGAGCTGATCAAACGCGATGCGGGTGCCAGCGCCCACGACGCCACCTTGATTACCCACAATACCGCTGAATTCGGCCGCGTGGCGGGGTTGCGCATGGAAAATTGGGAGGGGAATCCCCCCTAGCCCCCCCTTTTTCAAAGGGGGGGAATTAAGGTCAGTACTGCGAAACTGGTTGTCTTCTCTCTTTGAAAAATGGATTGAAGAAACCGTCATCGGAGCCTCATCCGGTGCACTCATTATCTTTCCCCTTTGAAAAGGGGGACTGAGGATATCGTCACTGGAGCCTGGTCCTGAGGTTTCCCCACGAATCAGGCAGTATTAAGTTGAAGTGCGATAGCATCATA
>CAKKRD010000036.1 GCA_919902515.1 Nitrosomonadaceae bacterium
CGGTGTGCGCGCACCCAATCCCGCCACTGCAGAAACAAGTCGGGATCAAGTGCCGCAATGACCGGGCGCTGCCATAGCGGCTCCGCCCAGAAATCATCCTGATCGAAACCACACATGCACCCGCCCGCCTCTTCCAGAATCAGGCAGCCAGCGGCGTAATCCCACAGTTTTTGTCCGCCATGCAGATAAAGGTCAAAACGGCCGGCGGCGGTGTAGCACCATTCCAGTGCGCTGGCACCGTAATTGCGCTGGGAGGAACAAGGTGGTGCGGTGGAGACCGCTGCCGCCAGCTTGTAATCAAGCCGTTTCAGATCCACGCTCGCCATTGCGCTACGCAGCGCGGGAACGTGTTCCTTGATCGGCAGCTTCTCGCCATTGAGATAGGCACCCCTGCCTTTTTCGGCATAGAACATTTCATCCGCTACCGGATTGTAAACTACGCCGAGCACGCTTCTGCCGTGGCGCATCAGTGCTACCGAAACGGCAAAATAAGGCAGGCCGTTGACGAAATTGGAGGTGCCGTCTATCGGGTCCATACACCACAGCCCGGCATCACCCGCCAGCCATTGCTCAGTCTGCTGCTGCTCCGGCATTTCCTCACCTACCACCGCACCGGGATAGATTTTCCGCAACTCGCGCGTGAGCGCTTCCTGCGTAGCGAGATCGGCTTCGGTAAACAGGCTGCCATCAGCCTTACGCTGCCGCGCTACGCGCAGATAGCGCGGCATGATTTCCTGTTGCGCTACTGCTTTCACTGCGGCGATGACTGCATCGAGCATGTTTATTCCGCCCGCCACTTGATCGAACAGCCGATGCTGGGAATCTGCTGATCCGGCCCCCGGCCGGTTTCTGCAACCTGCAGCATGGCTTCGAACAGGTCGCGGCGCACATCGGCAGGCGCAGCCTCTTTACGTGAAGCATCGAGCCGCCCGCGGTACTGTAATTCAAGGCTGCTGTTAAAGCCGAAGAAATCCGGTGTGCATACCGCGCCATACGCCTTGGCCACCTGCTGGGTTTCATCCCACACGTAGGGGAACGGGAAATCAAATTCTTTTGCCACCCGCGCCATATTGTCGAAAGAATCCTCGGGATAATCGGCAGGATCATTTGACATGATGGCGATGGCGCCGATGCCGTACTGGCGCAACTCCTTCACATCACGGACGATGCGCTCCCGTACCGCTTTTACATACGGACAATGATTGCAGATAAACATCAGCAGCAATCCATTTTCACCTTTCGCCGTTGCCAGGTTGTAGCGCTTCCCATTCACTCCCGGCAAATCAAAATCTACTGCCTTCCAGCCAAAATCGCAAACGGGTGTTTCCAAGCTTGCCATGTTCTCTCTCCTGAATTTCTGATCTGAATTCCTGATAAAACCGGCTTTTATATTATCATGGGCGCATTTGACCCCGAAACCATGACGCTCCCTCGTTTCTATTGCCCTGGTGAAATCGCTGCAGGCCGGATCATCGAATTACCTGCAAACGCCGCACACCACGCTGCGCGCGTGTTGCGGCTGGAGCAGGGCGATCAGATCACTCTATTTAATGGTAGCGGTGGCGAGTTCTTGGCAATTATTGCACGTATCGACAAGAGCGGCGCCATGGTTGCGGTTGAAAAGCAGCTCGATATCGAGCGCGAATCGCCGCTCAACATCACGCTGGTGCAGGCCGTATGCGCCAGCGAGAAAATGGACTGGATCATGCAAAAAGCGGTGGAACTGGGCGTAAGCCGCATCCAGCCCATCACCACAAGTCGCAGTGTAGTGAGGCTTTCAGGCGAACGCGCGGATAAACGCATGCGGCACTGGCAGCAAATTGTGACCTCTGCTTGCGAGCAGTGCGGCAGGAATCATTTGCCGCAAGTGCTGCCGCTGCTGTCATTACCTGAGTGGCTGGGCGGGCAGATGACTGGGCGGAAAAACTCGCGCGATGGAGCCCCCGGCAATTTATGTTTTATGCTCTCGCCCACGGCAGAAAAGGGCTTGCGTGATTTCCCCGGGGTCGCCACGGTTGCCGCCCTGACTTTGCTGGTCGGGCCGGAAGGCGGTTTTGCGCCGGAGGAGGAGGCCGCCGCGCGGGCGACTGGATTTGTGCCGCTACGCCTGGGTGGGCGCATACTTCGCACTGAAACCGCCGCGCTGGCCGCAGTTGCGGCGCTGCAGGCGCTGTGGGGTGATTGCTGATTGTTCAGGGAACCGCTGAACAAAGCCGCCGCCGTGCTCGCGTGAGACTTGTTCCGAGACCCCTTAGTTTTGAGTTTTGGGCTTTGACTTGTAAACTACTGGCACTGACTGAATATTTAATTGGCCTAAAGCGAGAGTATTTTCAATGCATCAACTTGGAACATGAAGCTCAATACTGACTTTGTCGCCTGGTTCCGCTCAGTGGCGCCCTACATCAACGCATTCCGCGGCAAGACTTTTGTCGTTGCTTTCGGTGGTGAAGTGGTGGCTGACGGTAAATTCGTCGAGCTGGTTCACGACCTTAACCTGCTAGCAAGCTTGGGTGTGCGGCTAGTGCTGGTGCATGGCGCGCGCCCACAAATTGAAGCGCGGCTGCAGGAACACAAACTGCAGACTGCCTATGTCAAAGGAATGCGCGTGACCGATGCTGCCACACTGCAATGCGTGAAGGAATCGGTAGGGCGAGTGCGCGTTGAAATCGAAGCATTGCTGTCGATGGGATTGCCTAATTCACCCATGGCCAACGCCACTATTCGCGTGGCCAGCGGCAACTTCGTCACGGCCCGCCCGGTCGGCATAGTGGAAGGCGTTGACCTGATGCATACCGGCGAGGTGCGCAAGGTGGATGCCGCCGCCATCCGCTCACGTCTGGAGCAGGGCGAAGTGGCGTTACTTTCACCGCTGGGCTACTCCCCCACTGGTGAGATTTTCAACCTGACGCTGGAAAACGTTGCGGCTGCAGCGGCGATTGCACTCAATGCGGAGAAACTCATTTTTCTGATGGATACCGCCGGTATCGAAGAGAAGTCACCAGGTAAGCCCGGCAAATTGCTGCGTGAGCAGCGCTGCGGGACGGGCTGGCCAAATATAACGGAGAAGTCCACGAATAAATCCAGCATATTGCTACGAGAGCTAACTGTGGCCGAAAGCAAAGCGTTACTCGCAAGGTTGGCAGATAAACCCGCCAAACTTTCCGATGATGTCCGGTTGTATCTGCCCTGTGCGGTGCAAGCCTGTGAGGGTGGCGTGGCGCGCGTGCATCTCATCAGCCGCCATGTGGATGGCGCAGTGCTACAGGAATTGTTCACCCATGATGGGATCGGCAGCATGATCTCGCAAGGGCCGTTGCAATCCCTGCGGAATGCAGGGGTCGGGGATGTGGGCGGCATTCTGCAACTGATCGAGCCGCTGGAAGCAAAGGGTGTGCTGGTACGGCGCAACCGCGAGCGACTGGAAATGGAAATCGACCGTTTTGTCGTGCTGGAGCACGACCGCATGATCGCCGGTTGTGCCGCGCTCTATCCTTTTCCCGATGAAAAAGCAGGCGAACTCGCCTGTCTTGCGGTGCATCCCGATTATCGCAATGCGGGCTACGGTGATACCCTGCTCAAACATGTCGAGGCCAAGGCCAAAACCCAAGGCAGCAAAAAATTGTTTGTGCTTACCACCGGCGCCGCGCACTGGTTTGTCGAGCGCGGTTTCGAGGAAACCGGGGTGGAGAAGCTGCCCAAGGCTAAGCAGGGGCTATACAACTATCGGCGCCGCTCCAAGGTGTTTGTAAAGAAATTATGATCGTAGCAAGCAGAGGCCGGTCATGCCCCTGTTATCCTGTTTGGAGAAGATTAAATGGCAAGAATCGTTAAGTGCGTCAAGCTCGGATGCGAAGCGGAAGGGCTGGATTTCCCGCCCTATCCGGGTGAACTGGGCAAGCGCATTTTTGAGAATGTGTCAAAAGAGGCTTGGGCCGGGTGGCTCAAACACCAGACCATGCTGGTCAATGAATACCGCCTGAATCTGTCTGATATCAAGGCACGCAAATACCTGGCCGAGCAGTTGGAGGCGCATTTTTTTGGCAGCGGAGCGGAGAAGCCTGTGGGCTATGTGCCGCCGACGCAGTAATACAGAGCCAAAAAATGAAGCGCCTTCCGCCGCAATCTGCGGGAAGCGCAATCCTTGCCAGTAACCCAAGGTGTGTAACCTAGCGTGCCTTCCATGATCAAACTTCCCACTTCCAGTCAATTCCTCAACCGAGAGCTCGGCCAGATCGAGTTCAACCGGCGGGTACTTGCCCAAGCCGAGAACAGGGACAATCCGCTGCTGGAACGGCTGCGGTTCTTGTGCATAGTCAGCAGTAATCTTGATGAGTTTTTCGAGATTCGTGTTGCCGGACTGAAGGAGCAGATCAAGCTGGGCGCACCCGGCTTCGAACCCGACGGGATGGCGCCGCGCCAAGTGTTCAAGCTGGTCTCTGAGCAGACTCACCTGCTGGTGGCACGCCAGTACCAGTTGCTGAACGAGGACATTCTGCCAGGGCTGGCAAACGAGGGCATCAACTTCCTGCGTCGCGCTGCCTGGAACGATATCCAGCGCGAATGGATCAAGGCTTTTTTCTTTCGTGAATTGATGCCGGTACTGACTCCCATCGGCCTTGACCCGTCACACCCTTTCCCGCGCGTGCTCAATAAGAGTTTGAATTTTGCGGTGGAATTGGAAGGCAAGGATGCTTTCGGACGTAGTTCCGGTGCAGCCATTGTGCAGGCGCCACGGGTGCTGCCACGCGTGATTCTGCTACCCAGGGAAATCAGCACCAGCGAGTACAACTTTGTATTTTTGTCGTCGATCCTGCATGCCCATGTCGGTGAGCTGTTCTCCGGCATGAATGTACTGGGCTGCTATCAATTCCGTGCCACCCGCAACAGCGATTTGTTCGTCGATGAGGAGGAAGTCAAGAACCTGCGCATTGCACTGCAGGGTGAACTGCCGCAGCGGCATTTTGGCAATGCCGTGCGGCTGGAAGTGGCGGACAATTGCTCGCCGCGCATGGCGGATTTTTTGCTGGAGCAGTTTGGCCTGGTGCGTGAAGATTTCTACCAGGTGGAAGGGCCGGTGAATTTGGTGCGGTTGATGCAGGTTCCGGATCGCATTGAACGTCCTGAACTGAAATATCCACCGTTCATTCCCGGCCTGCCGGCAACGCTGCAGAAAAAAAAAGCTACGGATATTTTTCAGATGATACGCAAGAACGATATTCTGTTGCACCACCCGTATCAATCGTTCCAGCCGGTGATCCACTTCATCCAGCAGGCGGCGGCGGATTCCGGCGTAGTGGCTATCAAGCAGACGGTTTATCGTACCGGTACTGATTCGGTGGTAATGGAAGCGCTCATCGCTGCGGCAAGCAGAGGCAAGGAGGTGACGGTAGTGGTCGAACTGCTGGCACGCTTTGATGAGGAAGCCAACATCAACTGGGCCAGCCGTCTGGAAGAAGTCGGCGCGCATGTGGTGTATGGCATAGTAGGTCACAAAACCCACACCAAGATGGCGATGATAGTACGGCGCGAAGGAGATAAATTACGCCGCTATGTGCACTTGGGCACCGGCAACTACCATCCCAGCACTGCCCGGCTTTATACTGATTTTGGCCTGTTCACCTGCAACGAAGAAATCTGTGCCGATGTGAATGAAGTATTTATCCAACTGACCGGCCTTGGCAAGGCCGGGAAATTAAAACATCTGTGGCAATCACCGTTCAGCTTCCACAGTCAGGTGCTTAAAGCTATCAACAACGAGATGCAAATTGCCAAGGCCGGAAAGCCGGCGCGTATCATCGCCAAAATGAACGCGTTGCTGGAGCCGCAAATTATCCGGGCGCTCTACGCCGCTTCTGCTGCCGGGGTGAAAATCGATCTCATTGTGCGTGGTGTGTGCGCTTTGCGGCCCGGTATCACGGGACTGTCGGAAAATATCCGGGTGCGGTCGGTGATCGGACGTTTTCTCGAGCACAGCCGCATTTTCTATTTCCGTAACGATGGTGCTCATGATATCTATCTTTCCAGTGCCGACTGGATGGGCCGAAATTTTTTCCGGCGCATCGAAATATGCTTTCCGGTTTTGGATGCGCGGCTGAAAAAACGTGTACTCACCGAAGGCCTGAATCCCTATCTCAAGGATAACAGCCAATCGTGGGAAATGGATGCTGACGGACATTACCACCTCAGAGCTACTACCCGCAGCAGCAAGAAACTCTGCGCCCAGGAGGCACTGCTCACGGAGCTGGCAGCGGCAAAGCAGGACTGAGGTTGAGCATGGGGTAACGCGGATAATACTAAGGAACCTCTGAAGCCATGCCCACCGAAACCGAACTCAAGTTGCGTCTGCCAGCTGATTGCGTTGCACGGCTGCAGCGTAATCCATTGCTGAAATCATCGAGTATTTCCAGACCGGTCACACAAAAACTCTACAGCATCTATTACGACACTCCCAATTTCGACCTCAAGCGGCATGGCGTCGCGCTACGCTTGCGCCGCAGCGGCAAACGCTGGGTGCAGACCATAAAGGGTGGCGGCAGCGTTGCAGCAGGATTGCATCAGCGCGATGAATGGGAAGCTCCGGTGCTGAAAGCGCAACCCGATTTCACCAAAATCACCGATCCCGCTCTCATCAAGCTGTTTGCTGCTACCGATCTGCGCGAGCAATTGCAGCCGGTGTTCACTACCGAGTTCACCCGCAACATCCGCATGCTGCGGTTTGCTAGCGGCGGTGAAGCGGAGTTTTGTCTCGACCGGGGGCAAATCATTGCCGGTGATGCCAGCACGCCACTTTGCGAAATCGAACTGGAATTGAAGTCCGGCAACCCCGGACAATTGTTTCAGTTCGCGTTGGAGTTGCTGCACAGCGTTCCCCTCAGGCTGGAGAATGCGAGCAAAGCGGAGCGTGGCTACCTGCTTTACGCCGACGGCAAGTCGCCGCCGCTTAAAGCCGCGCCTGTCGAGCTTGATGCTGAAATGAGCGTGAGCGCAGCATTCAAAGCCATCACCTGGAATTGCCTCAACCATTTGCATAGCAACGAAACCGGTATGCTGGCAGGCCGTGATATCGAATATCTGCATCAGATGCGCGTTGCCTTGCGGCGGCAGCGGTCAGCCCTGAGTATTTTCTCCAGGATGTTTTCCAAGGCTGCGTTTGTTCCGCTGGCACAGAAACTGAAATGGCTTACCAGCCAATTCGGCCCAGCCCGCGACTGGGATGTGTTTGTGACGGAAACATTAGCTCCAGTTTGCGCCAGCTTTCCCGATCATCCAGGGATAGTGGTGCTGCAGGGTAAGTGCAAGCAATTGCGCCGCCAGCACAATGAAGCCGCACGCCACGCCGTCGAATCTGCCCATTATGCGGAATCGATGTTGCAGCTGGGTGCTTGGGTAAGTGCGGAAGCCTGGCTCAGTCAGCCTGGCCCGGCGGCGTCAGTTAAACTGGCTGGAATCGGAGCAGGAGCGCCGGTAAAGAAATTCGCCACTGCTCTGCTGGCGCATCGTCACCGGCAACTGAAGAAATATGGCAAGGAACTGATGAATTCCAGCGTAGCGGAATTGCATGCTTTGCGCATCATCGTCAAAAAACAACGCTACACCGCTGAATTTTTCGCCGGATTTTATTCGGCCAGGGAAACGAGACGGTACCTCCGGGCCCTGTCCGTGCTGCAAGACATTCTAGGGGCAATGAACGATACCGCCAATGCCAAACGACTGTTGAATGAAGTGGCCATCGCCGGGGATGAAGGCAGTCAGCAGGAAGCGGTCGGCATGGTTCTGGGCTGGAGCGCGAGCCTGGCTGCGCTGAAAAATCTGGAACTGGAGCGGGCTTGGGCGCGTTTTAATAAAACCAAGCCGTTCTGGTAGCAGCAGCTGTGCTGGTGATCGGGTTTTTGCAGCGCTGAGCGGCCTGTTCACCGCTATCCGCATTTGCGAAAAACAGAAAGGCAGCCGCCAAGGCTGCCTTTCTGTTTACTCTGACTCGCTACGGGCTTACTTGATAACGGCTTTCAATTCACCTTTGGCGTATCTGTTTGCCATGTTCTCCAGCATGATCGGCTTGATCTTGCCAGCCTGACCGGCGCAACCGAATGCCTCAAAACGTGCTTTGCAGATGTCCCTGGCGGCGGCAGTTGCATCCTTGAGAAATTTGCGCGGATCGAATTCGCTCTTGTTCTTTGCCAGGTGACGGCGGACTGCACCGGTCATGGCGAGGCGGATGTCGGTATCGATATTGATCTTGCGCACGCCATGCTTGATGCCTTCCTGAATTTCTTCTACCGGCACACCGTAGGTCTCTTTCATTTCACCGCCAAATTCGCGGATGATGTCGAGCCATTCCTGTGGCACGGAACTGGAGCCGTGCATCACCAGATGGGTATTGGGGATGCGCTGGTGAATCTGCTTGATGCGCTCGATGGCGAGAATGTCGCCGGTTGGTTTGCGCGTGAACTTATAAGCGCCGTGCGAGGTGCCGATGGCGATAGCCAACGCATCCACGCCGGTTTGCTTGACAAAATCGGCGGCCTGCTCCGGGTCGGTCAGCAATTGGTCATGGGACAGCTTGCCTTCGGCACCGTGACCGTCTTCCGCTTCACCCATGCCGGATTCGAGCGAGCCCAGGCAGCCCAGTTCGCCTTCGACAGAAACGCCGACTGCATGCGACATCTCCACTACCTTGGCAGTAACTTCGACGTTGTATTCGTAGGATGACGGCGTCTTGGCATCGGCCTCCAGCGAACCGTCCATCATGACACTGGAAAAACCGCTGCGGATGGCATTGATGCATACCGCCGGGGATGCGCCATGGTCCTGGTGCATGACGATGGGGATATGCGGGTAAGCTTCCACCGCCGCCGCGATCAGGTGCCGCAGGAAGGCTTCACCGGCGTATTTGCGCGCGCCGGCGGAACCTTGCATGATCACCGGGCTGTTGCACTCATCTGCCGCCTGCATAATGGCCTGAATCTGCTCCAGGTTGTTCACATTGAAAGCGGGCAGGCCATAGCCATTTTCCGCTGCATGATCCAATAGTTGCCGCAATGATACGAGTGCCATTTGAGCCTCCTTCAAGTAAGAATATACGTATGCCGAATTGAATATTGAATTGTTGCTGGTGCAAGGTACGGAGCTGTTGCTCGCTGTTCCCGACCCATGTCCTGCTTATGCCTTCCTGTGTTCTCCCACTTTAACGATCTTCATGGTGTTGGTGCCACCTGCCTTGCCGACTGGCTCGCCGATGGTCATGATAATCAGATCGCCGTTACGCACTGCACCGCGCTTGAGCAATTCGCTCTCCGCCAGATCCAGGATGGTCTCAGGATCATTCGAGCCCCCGCCGAATTTTATCGGGTAGACGCCGCGAAACAAAGTCATTTTGCGGCGGGTATCTTCCTGTGGACTCAAAGCGAATATGGGTACATTGGAGTTTCTGCGCGACATCAGCAACACCGTCCGGCCGCTTTGTGTAAGTGCGGCAATGGCGCGGATCTTCAGGCTGCTGGCGGTGAACATGGTGGCGCGGGCAATCGCTTCTTCGATGGTATCCGGAAGACCGGACTGTATGCGCCGTTGCTCCTGACTTGCCAGAAATTCTTTTTCCGCTTCCAGGCATACTCTGGCCATGGCCTCGACCGCTTCAACCGGGTACTCTCCCGCAGCGGACTCCGCCGACAGCATTACCGCATCGGTGCCGTCCAGCACCGCATTGGCCACGTCGGATACTTCCGCCCGGGTTGGAATCGGGCTGGTGATCATTGATTCCATCATCTGAGTGGCGGTCACCACCAGTTTGTTGCTGAGACGAGCCGCACGTATCATGCGTTTCTGCAATGCCGGCACCACCGCGTCACCTACTTCCACCGCCAGATCGCCGCGCGCTACCATGATGGCGTCGGAGGCCTGCAAAATATCGTCCAGCGCCATGATTGCTTCTGAGCGCTCAATTTTTGCCATCATCAGACTTTTGCCGCCAGCCTCGCGCATCAAGTCACGTGCCCAGCGCATGTCCTCGCCGGTGCGCGGGAAAGACACCGCCAGGTAATCCGCCTTGAGCGCTGCGGCAGTCTTGATGTCCTCCATATCCTTGCTGGTTAATGCAGGCGCACTGAGTCCGCCGCCTTTGCGGTTGATCCCCTTATTGTTGGACAGCACTCCGCCTTGCTCCACCACGCAATGCACTTGGCGTCCCTTGACCTGGGAAACACCTAACACGATGCGGCCATCATCCAGCATCAGGGTTACGCCGGTTCCCACATCATTCGGCAGTTCTTTGTAATCCAGCCCCACCTTTTCCTGATCACCCAGTTCGCACTCGGCATCGAGTACGAATTTGTCACCGGCTTTCAGCGTGATTTTCCCATGCTCGAATTTGCCGATACGGATTTTCGGTCCCTGCAGATCTGCCAGTACGCCCACAGTCTGACCGGCGGAACGGGCCAGCGAACGAGCTAGCTCGGCATGTTCGATGTGTTCCTCTCTGGTGCCATGGGAAAAATTAATGCGGACTACGTCAACCCCGGCATTGATCATGCGCTCCAGAACCTTGGGGTCGCTGGATGCGGGACCGAGGGTTACGACGATTTTTGTTCTACGGATCATTTTATGAATGGGGCTAAGGTGTGCCGCAGGCGTCAGCGTGCGCGCTGTTCCAGTATTTCCACGGCAGGCAGCTTTTTGCCTTCGAGAAATTCCAGGAATGCACCGCCAGCAGTCGAGATATAGGATATTTTGTCATAGATGCCGTATTTCTGGATCGCGGCGATGGTATCGCCACCCCCCGCCAGGGTAAAGGCCTTGGTGTTGGCGATAGCCATGGCGATGGTTTTGGTGCCGGCGCCGAACTGGTCGAACTCGAATACGCCGACTGGGCCATTCCATACCACCGTGCCAGCCTGCATGATGATGTCGGCCAGTTCCTGCGCACTCTTGGGCCCGATATCGAAAATCATCTCGTCATCGGCGACTGCATCAGCGTTTTTCAACACCGCCGGTTCATTCACATCGAATTTTTTACCCACCACGACATCCACCGCGATCGGGATGGAGGCATTACGTTTTGCCATTTTATCCATCAGCATTCGCGCGGTAGGAATTAGATCATCTTCGCACAGGGATTTGCCGATGTTCTTGCCGGTGGCCTTAAGGAAAGTATTGGCGATGCCGCCGCCGACCACCATTTGGTCAACTTTCTCAGACAGGGATTCAAGTATGGTCAGTTTGGTTGAGACCTTGGAACCGCCGACGATGGCAACCATCGGCCGTGCTGGACTCAGCAGCGCTTTGGTCAGTGCGTCCAGCTCTTGCGTCAGCAGGATGCCAGCGCAGGCAACGGCGGCGTATTTGGCGATGCCGTGGGTCGAGGCTTCGGCACGGTGCGCGGTGCCGAAGGCATCCATCACGAACACATCGCACAGCCGGGCGTATTTTTGCGCGGTCTCATCGACATTTTTCTTTTCGCCTTTGTTGATGCGGCAATTCTCCAGCACGACCAGTTCGCCTTCCGCAACCTCGAATCCGCCCTCAATCCAATCCCTGATCAGGCGCACGGGTTTACCCAGACGCGCGGCAATATTGTCGGCAACTGGTTTAAGCGAATTTTCTTCGGACCAAACGCCTTCTTCCGGGCGACCCAAGTGCGAGGTCACCATCACTTTGGCACCTTGTTTCAGACAGTGGCTGATAGTAGCCATGGAAGCAGTAATGCGCGCATCGGATGTGACCTTGCCGTCTTTGACGGGTACGTTGAGATCGGCACGAATGAACACACGTCTACCCTTGAGATCGAGGTCTACGAGTCTGATGACGGACATAAAAAGCTCCAAATTTGTAATGGGTAAGGGATGGCTTACGCGCCATCCCTTACATTGCGACGCATTTGCGACGTGAGAAGCACAATGGGTGTTTAGCTTATTTGTTACGCTTCATTGCAAACTACTTGGCGACTACGCGCACCATTTCCAGGACTTTGCTGGAATAGCCCCACTCGTTGTCATACCAGGAGACGACTTTGACGAAACTGCTGTCCAGTGCCATACCGGCTTCCGCATCGAAAATAGAGGTACAGCTGTCACCGCGGAAATCAGTGGAAACAACTTTTTCATCGGTATAGCCGAGCACACCTTTCATCGATCCTTCGGACGCGGTTTTCATGGCAGCGCAGATTTCGGCGTAGGAAGCTTCCTTGTTCAGTTCCACGGTGAGGTCAACCACGGACACGTCAGAGGTGGGCACACGGAAAGCCATGCCGGTGAGCTTCTTGTTCAATTCGGGAATGACTACACCGACAGCTTTGGCAGCACCGGTTGAAGATGGGATGATGTTTTCAAGAATGCCACGGCCACCGCGCCAGTCCTTGTTGGAAGGGCCATCGACGGTTTTCTGGGTGGCGGTGGCGGCATGCACGGTGGTCATCAGACCACGCCTGATACCGAAGGTGTCGTTCAACACCTTGGCGATAGGGGCGAGGCAGTTGGTGGTGCACGACGCATTGGAAACGATGGCTTGACCGGCGTAGGTCTTGTCATTCACGCCGTACACAAACATGGGTGTGTCGTCCTTGGACGGCGCCGACATGATGACTTTCTTGGCGCCAGCGGTGATGTGTTTCGCGCAGGTTTCCTTGGTGAGAAACAGGCCGGTGGATTCGACCACGACATCGACACCCACTTCATTCCATTTCAGCTCGGCGGGATCCTTGACGGCGGTCAGACGAATCTTCTTGCCGCGGACTATCAGGGTGTTGCCCTCAACGGAGACGCTACCATTAAAGCGGCCATGCACGGAATCGTGTTGCAGCATGTAAGCTAGGTAATCGGGTTCGAGCAGGTCGTTGATGGCAACGACTTCGATGTCCGGGAAATCTTGTACCGCTGCGCGGAATACCATGCGCCCGATGCGGCCAAATCCATTGATGCCAACTTTGATTGTCATGTTGTGAGCTCCTTGAATGGAAAAAATGAACTGCAGCGGTGCGTTAATTTCCGCACCGCTGCTCTGTCAATTAGTTAGATTACGCTCTTCACTGTCTTCACCACATTCTCAACGGTGAAGCCGAAATGTTTGAACAGCTCGCTGGCTGGTGCGGACTCGCCAAAGGTTTCCATGCCCACTACCGCACCTTCAAGCCCCACGTACTTGCGCCAGAAATCGGCGATCCCTGCTTCTACTGCGACGCGCCGCACCCCACTGAGCAGCACGCTGTCCTTGTAGGCTTGGTCCTGACGATCAAACAGATTAGTGCAAGGCATTGAGACCACGCGCACATGGATGCCTGTTTCGGCCAGTTCTTTTTGCGCACTCATTGCCAGCCCAATTTCCGAGCCGGTAGCGATGATGATTGCCCGCGGTTTGCCACCCGCCGCTTCCGACAGGATATAGCCACCCTTGTCGATCAGCTTGATGGTGGCTGCGTCGCGTTTCTGGAATGGCAGATTCTGGCGGCTGAAGATCAGGGTCGAAGGGCCGTTCATGCGTTCAATTGCCCGTGCCCAGGCCACTGCGGACTCGACTGTGTCGCAGGGACGCCATACGTCCATGTTGGGGATATAGCGCAGTGTCGCAGTCTGCTCCACCGGTTGGTGCGTCGGGCCATCTTCACCCAGGCCGATCGAATCGTGCGTAAACACGAACAGGTTGCGGATTTTCATCAGCGCTGCCATGCGCAGGGCGTTGCGCGCGTACTCTGAGAACATCAGGAAAGTGGCGCCGTAGGGGATGATGCCGCCGTGCAACGACAATCCATTCATCATGGCGCTCATGCCGAATTCACGCACTCCGTAATACACATAATTGCCGCCGCTTTCACGGCTGACACCTTTCGAGCCCGACCACAAGGTAAGGTTGGATCCAGCCAGATCGGCCGAACCCCCAATCAGCTCCGGCAGCATTGGCGCCAATCCCTCAATCGCATTTTGTGAAGCCTTGCGGGTGGCAATGGTTTCTTCCTTGGCATTGACGCGATTGATGAAACCTTCGGCGTGCTCACGCCAGTTGGCCGGCAGATCACCTGCCATGCGGCGCGTGAATTCTGCAGCCTCGGCGGGATATTGCTTGGTATATTCGGCAAATTTCTGGTCCCATTCGGCTTCCAGTTTCTTGCCCTTGGCGCGTCCATCCCACATGTCATAGATTTCCTGGGGGATTTCAAACGGCAGATGGTTCCAGCCGATGTGGGGACGGGCGGCGGCAATCTCCGCATCGCCCAGCGCCGCGCCGTGTACTTCGTGGGTGTTGGCTTTATTGGGAGAACCCAGGCCGATTACAGTTTTGCAGCAAATCATCGAAGGCTTGTTGCTGGCCCGCTTGGCCGCTTCAATCGCCGCCTCAATGGCTACCGGGTCGTGACCGTTGACATTGGGCACCACATGCCAGCCGTAAGCTTCAAAGCGCTTGGGCGTGTCGTCGGTGAACCAGCCTTCTACATGGCCGTCTATGGAGATGCCATTGTCGTCGTAAAAACAGATCAGCTTGCCTAGTCCCAGGGTGCCCGCCAGTGAACAGGCTTCGTGGGAAATTCCTTCCATCAGACAGCCATCGCCAAGGAACACGTAGCTATAGTGGTTGACGATGTCGAAACCGGGGCGATTGAACTCGGCAGCCAGAATTTTTTCCGCCAGCGCCATACCTACTGCGTTGGTGATGCCTTGTCCCAGGGGGCCAGTGGTAGTTTCCACGCCAGGTGTGTAGCCATATTCGGGATGGCCGGGAGTTTTGGAATGAAACTGGCGGAAACGCTTGATCTCCTCCATCGGCAAATCGTAGCCGGTAAGGTGCAGCAGCGCATAAATCAACATCGAGCCGTGCCCGTTGGATAGCACGAAGCGATCGCGGTCGGCCCACTTGGGGTTGGTAGGGTTGTGGCGCAGATGATGAATCCACAACACCTCGGCGATTTCCGCCATGCCCATGGGCATGCCAGGATGGCCGGAATTGGCTTTTTGCACAGCGTCCATCGCCAACGCGCGGATGGCGCTGGTCAGATTCTTGAATACCGGCGCATTAAAATCATTGAATGTTCCCATGGACGCGGACTCCCTCGCTCGACTAGACATAAAAAAATAAAAAGACAGCATGCATCCGACCTAAACAGCGATGCGCGCTGGCAAAAGTAACATTATCGCTTAAGATGCGGTGTCAGACAACTGTGAAAGACTCTGGGGAATCTCTGAACAAGTCCTCCATGGAGTGCGTTACTGTCAGTGATTCCGTAGTTTGATGCCTAACAGCTTGAGTTTGCGGTAAAGATGTGTGCGTTCCAGCCCCGATCGTTCTGCCACTCGGGTCATGTTGCCGTTTTCCTGCTCGATGAGTCGGTCAAAATATGTTTTTTCAAACAAGTCACGTGCTTCGCGCAGGGGAATGTTAAGCGGCACACTGGAGACGGCCTGTGCCGACATCGGGGAAGCCAGTGCCTGCAGCACATCGTCAATTGAAATTTCATCACTCGTGCAGGTTAGCGCCAAAGAGCGCACCACGCCGGTCAGTTGTGCGAGATTTCCGGGCCAGTCATAGTTGCGTAACGCATTGAGCGCGGCGGTGCTGAATTGCCGCAGCGATACTTCGCCTGATTCAATGCTGCGCGAGAGTATCTGGCTGGCAAGCTCGGGAATATCTTCCCGATGCGCCTTTAGTGCGGGGATATTAATGCAGAGGCTGCTCAAAATCTCATATAACCTGGGGTCATAGGCGCCTTGTGCCGTCAGGTCCACCAGTGGTGTGGAGGTGACGCACACAAGCCGTACGTTGTATTTTTCCAGTTTGCCCAACAGCAGCAGCAGGCCTTTCTGCTCCAGCCGGTTGAGTTTGCCGATCTCTTTGAGAAACAACAATCCGCCTCGTGCCTGCTCCAGCAAGGCAAACGGGGTGTCCGCAAGAGACGTGAGTGTCTCCGGCTCCACCCAAGGTGTATTGGGGCGGTGCAGGAAGCGCACACACAGTTCCATCCCGGTTCCCGGTTCACCAGTGAGCAGCAGTGGCGTTTTCAGGTTGGCGACCTGTTCCAGGCGTTTTTTTAGATTAGCGATCATCGACCCCTTACCCAGGCCGGTGAGTGAAAGAGTGGAAGGCGGCTTGACCTGGCCGCCGCGTAACGCACGTCCTACCGTACTCAACAGTTTTTGCAGCGGTATCGGTTTTTCCAGATAACCGAATGCACCAATACGCGTTGCCTCCACCGCAGTGTCGATGGTGCCGTGTCCCGACATCATCACCACCGGCATGGTGAGAAGCCCGCTGCCCGCCCACTCTTTCAGCAGGGTGATGCCATCGGTGTCCGGCATCCAGATGTCCAGTAGCACTAGATCGGGGCGCGTCTGGTTACGCCAGTTGCGGGCCTGTCCAGCATTCTCTGCCAGTGCTACGCGGTAGCCCTCATCACGCAAGATTTCAGACAGCAGTTCGCGTATACCGATTTCGTCATCAACGACAAGTATTGTATTGTTGGTCATAATTCTAGAATCGAATACCCGGCCATGGTGGACATAACCCGGATGTTTATTTGTGGTTGGCCGTAATCATACGGTTTCATGTTTAATTGCCGAACTGTTTTCCACCGTTATGGGCAGAGTAATGGAGATACGGGCTCCGTGGGGCAGAATGTTTTCGATTTGTATCGTGCCGCTGTGTTCCTCGATGATTTTCTTGACGATGGGCAGCCCGAGTCCCGTACCCTTGGGCTTGGTGGTAACGTAAGGCTCAAACGCGCGCGCCCTGACCTGATCTGGAAACCCCGCACCGTTGTCGCTCACACTAAGGCGCACCATACCCTGCGCCATTTCGGTGCGCACCGAAATGGCGGGTTCCGCGACACCCGCCAGTGTGTCCTGAGCGTTTTGTAGCAGATTGTGGATCACTTGACGCAATCGTGTCGAATCACCCCTCACCAGCGGCAGGCCGGAAGCGAGTGCCAAGTGAATGCACGGGCGCAGATCTTCCGCCGTCCCCACATTCGCTGTCTCATATAATGCCAGCACTTCCTGTACCAGTTTGTTGATATCCAGCAGGTGCAATTCCAATTTCGGTGCACGTGCATATTCGCTGAATTCATTGACCATTCTCTTCAGCGCTTCCACCTGATTGACGATGATTTCGGTTGAGCGCCGCAATATTTCTGCATCCTGCCCGTCCAGTTTCTCCGCAAGTTTGTGCTGCATGCGCTCGGCAGAAAGCTGGATGGGTGTGAGCGGATTCTTGATTTCATGAGCCAGGCGCCGTGCCACTTCACCCCATGCCGCAGTGCGTTGCGCCTGCAGCAGGCTGGTGATGTCATCAAACACCACGACACCGCCACCGCCCGACACATGCGGCAGACGCGTCCCGCGCAGCAGCAGCACCTGGTTACCACCATCCCCGGGGCGCTCCACCTGGCGCTGCCACTCGCCTGTTTTCCCCGAATGGAATCCTCCCAGAATCGCAGCTTCGAGAGAACGCAGTTGAGGTGCTTGTGCTGCGCATTCCTCCATGGTCAATCCTTCGAGACCGGTCAGGGAAACCTTCAGAATTTGTTCTGCGCTAAGATTTGCGGTGCGCAGGCGTAAGCTTTCATCGAATACCAGAACACCGGATGAAAGATTGGACAGTATGCTTTCCAGGTAGGCCCTGGCGCTTTCCACCTCCTGCTGGTTACGTTGGGTCACCGTGCGCGCTTCCTCCAGTTGCTGGGTCATAAGGTTGAATGATTCGGTCAGCACCCCCAACTCATCTTTACTTTGCACCGGGTGGCGCCTGCTGAAGTCGCCCTGAGCCACGGCGCGGGTGCCTTCAGCCAGCATGCCCAGCGGTGCGCTTAATCGTTCGCTGATGAGGAACGCTGCAGCCAGCGCAGAAAGAAGCGAAAGCAGCAGCGCAAGTGTCAATGTCACTGCGTAGAGCTCCTTCATCCCTTGGCGCGATAATGACAATGCCTGATAATCGCGATACACTGCCTGCACCATTTCCGCGTCTCCGGCCAGATGTTTCGGTACCGGCTGCAACAATTGCAGTATGCGACTGTCTTCCTCTAGGCTTAGCCCATTGACCGGTGCCACCACCCGTAAATACAAGCCCTTGCCGGGTATGGATTCAATCTCACTATAGGCTCCCTGCATTCTTATCTGGTCCATCACCGCCGCACCCGGCATTTCCGCGAATAAGCCGCTACCATCCGTAGCAGAAAACGCGATTATCCTGCCGTCTTGATTAAACAGCGTGGCCTCCTGCATCTGTGATCGATCCAGCAGTTGGTCTAGTGTTGGCAGCGGCACAGCAGATTGCTTGGATAGCGCAAGTGCGGTGGCTTGGGTTTTCTCGCGCAATTCACCCAGTAGATTGTCGAGCACGGTACGCCCCAGGTTTAAACCACCTTCGAGCGCCCGATCTACTTTGACATCAAACCAGGATTCGATACTTTTCCCCAGGAACTGCACCGATACGCTATATACCAGCACACCCGGAAGAATCGCCATCAGCGAGAAGATCAGTAACAGGCGCAATGCCAGTCTGGAACCGAATACACCGGCCTTGAGCCTGCGCCTGAGCCGCCACAGCAGATACCCCACCATTGCCATGAGAAACAGTACAAAGCCGACGTTGAGCGCGATCAGAAGTTGATAACGGCGTTCAAAGAATTCGGTGTTGGCACCTGCGGTTGCAAGTAGAAACAACATCACCGCACCCAGTCCCACGCCAATAATGATGATGTACTTCACGGTCTGCCTCCGTGCTGAGGCTTCTGCGCTGGCAGTCGCACATTCCATTGCAATGTGTCGGAGCTCAGATTCCACTCTCTGGAGCTGAGCGCCTCTACCTGGAACGGTTTAGGCAGGCGCGACAGGTCAAGCCACACGCGCAGTTCCGCAATGTACTCCGCCTCCTGGTTCAGTTCAGAATTTGCCACAATGGGGCGATTACGCAAGCGTCCTAAAGCCTGTAGCGCCCCCTTCAGCGTGCTGAAGTTCTGCGACAATGATCCGCGGCTCAAACGGTATTGGCGGGTGAGTGCGTAATAGCTCAATGCCTCACGCTGCTTGCTCCGGGCAACTTTTTCGTCGAGCCAGTACCAGCGTGGACTCAGCAGATTGAGCTCGCTTACAAAATACAGCACGATCCCACGCTCGAGTGCCCGCTCCAGCATGGGGTTGAGTGCAATCTCAACATCGGCGTTGAACTGATAACCTTCATCCGCGGCGTCCAGCGCAACAGACTTTATGCGTATGTCTTCCGCCTGGACAGGAGCAGCCAGCAATAATCCCGCGGCTAGCAGCAGCGTCGCGGCCACGCGCAACAGTCGTGCGATGGGATCAGGCTTTGTGCAACAGGGTGTAGAAGAAACCGTCATGCTGGGAATCCGGCAACAGTTGTCCATCAATCGCTTCCATCCCGGAGAAAGGCAGCGGACGTGCATCTGGATGATGACGCAAAAATTCAGCCACCTGTAGCTTGTTTTCCTCGGCGAATACCGAGCAGGTGGCATAGAGCAATTTACCATCTCTGGCCAGGGTCTGCCACAAGGCATCGAGTATTTTCTGCTGGCTTGCGGCAAATTGGGGGAGGTCGCTTTCGCGCCGCAGCCATTTGATATCGGGATGACGGCGTGCTACTCCCGAAGCGGAGCAGGGCACATCGGCCAGGATGCGGTCAAATGGTTTGGCATCCCACCACGCCGCCGGCTGCGCCGCATCACCGCAAATAAGACGATGGGCCTTGAGTTCCAGTCGTGTGAGGTTTTGCGCTACGCGGGAAAGTCGCGCAGCATCATGGTCGAGCGCGGTCAATTCCACGTCTGCCAATTCCAGCAGATGTGCGCTTTTGCCTCCGGGAGCCGCGCAGGCGTCCAAGACACGCATGCCGTCGTGTGCGTCCAGCAACGGCGCGGCCAGTTGCGCGCCTGCATCCTGCACCGACACCAATCCTGCGCTGAATCCAGGCAGCTTTTCCACCGCCACCGGCTGCGCCAGAATGAGAGCATCGTCCCATAGCAGTTGTGCATGCATGCTGCATTCATGGAGTCGCTTCTGGTATTCCGCCGCTTCCATCTTGCGCCGGTTGACCCGCAGCGTCATTGGCGGGTGTTGGTTGTCGGCTTCCAATACCGCTTGGTAGTTGTGGGGGTATTGCATCCGCAGTTTGTCTATCCACCACTGCGGGTGGGAATAGCGCCCCACTTCGCTTTCGCCTGCCTGTGCCAGTAGAGCTGTGCGTTGTCGCATGAAATTGCGCAACACCGCGTTGACCAGTCCGGATGCCCCTTTACCGCGCTTGCTGTCGTTCAGGCCAGAGGATGCAGACACGGCGTGGTCCACCACTGCATGGGGCGAAGCCTTGCTATATTGCAGCTGATACAACCCCACCAGCAATAAACAGCGCAAATCCTGATGCTGCAGCGGCTTGTTCAACAACAACTCAAGCAATGCATCAAGTTGACCATAGAAGCGCAGCACGCCGTAGCTTATATCCTGGATTGCTCCGCGCTGCTGACTAGAAAGAGCGGGGTGGGTGTGCCAGGTTTCCTGCAGCACCGCAGTCAGGCTTGCGCCGGCCAGCACCCTGCTCACAACCGCAGTGGCTACGCACTGAGTTTTAATCATCCCGGTATTCGAAGCGATCACCAGGCTGCAATGGATACCCTGTGAGAAATTCTCCCGCGTTCATTCTTTTTCCACCCGGTTTCTGTACCATTTTCAGCAGCAGTGTACCGTTGCCGCATACCACCGTGATGCTTTCGCGTCCGGTTGCAACAACTTCCCCGGGGTTGCCGGCAGCACTCGCTGCTACTTCTGTTTGCCATATTTTCAGAGGGATTCCGCGTACCCGGGAGTGTGCGCCGGGATGGGGGTTAAACGCCCGTACGGCGCGATGGATTTGTTCTGCGTCCAGCCGCCAGTCAATTTCCGCTTCAGTTTTTTCCAGTTTGGGTGCGTAGCTGGCGGCTGTTTCATCCTGAGCAGTGGCAACGAGTCTGCCCTGCTGCAAAAGCGTCAGCACCTCCACGATGCAGTGTGCTCCCATTAAGGCAAGTTTGTCGTGCAAGGTCTGTGCGGTGTCATCCTGCGCGATGGGGATACTTCTCTGCAGCAGCATGGCGCCGGTATCGAGACCTTGATCCATTTGCATGATGGTAATGCCGGTTTCCCGGTCACCCGCCAAGATCGCTCGCTGAATTGGCGCGGCACCCCGCCAGCGCGGTAACAGCGAGGCATGGATGTTGAGACAACCAAGGCGTGGAATGTTCAAGATGGCAGTGGGTAGTATCAGTCCGTAAGCTGCAACCACCATTACATCCGCACTGATGGCAGCGAGTTGAGTATCTAACCCGGATTGTTTGAGCGAGTGCGGCTGCAACAGGGCAAGCTCATATTGTTGCGCCATTGCTTTAACTGCGCTTGCCGTGACCTGCATGCCTCGCCCGGCAGGACGGTCAGGCTGGGTCAGCACCAGTGCAACCTCATGTCCGGCTTCCAGCAGGGCTTCAAGTGCACGCGCGGCAAACGCCGGAGTGCCGGCGAAAATAATTTTCATGTTGAGTCTGATTCAGGGAATTTGTTCAGAGGTTCTCCTGGACACCCGCCCACGAGAAGCGCCAGCATGAGCCACAAATAAACAAGGCATTCACGGGAGCTTGATTGACCGCAAAGTAAGTGCCGATTGTCACATTGTTTTGCGCTGCTGTTTTTTTAATCTGGCCTGGATGCGCGATTGTTTCAGCCGTGACAGGTATTCAACAAATACCTTGCCGAGCAAATGATCCATTTCATGCTGCATGCATACTGCCAGCAGGCCGTCGGCTTCGAGCACAAGCGGATTGCCGTCACGGTCCAACGCCTTGACAGAGACTCGCTCAGCGCGCTTTATTTTTTCAAATATTCCCGGCACCGACAGGCAGCCTTCTTCGTAGTCAGATTCACCGCTGTGGGCAGTGATTTCGGGGTTGATTAACACGTGCAACTGGTCATGGGTATCGGATGTGTCGATCACGATCACGCGCTGGTGCATGTCAACCTGAGTTGCCGCCAGACCAATGCCAGGGGCAGCATACATGGTTTCTGCCATGTTTTGCACCAGGATACGGATTTCGTCAGTCACTTCCGGGACCTTGGCTGCTATCGTATGCAGCCGCTCATCCGGATATTGCAGTATCTTCAGGAGTGCCATAGAAAGGCTTGCATATTTAACAAACTAATTGCAGAATCTAAAGCATATTGTCAGAGCGCCGCTAAAACACCAGATTTTGTCACGAATACTTCGCTGCTCACAAAAAATGTTTTTTACCTATCACCCATAGGCTGCGTCGGCATTTTTGATCGCGCCCCGGTTTGCATGGAACGTTGAATTTAGAGGCACCCATTTTTCGATGGTACGCTGCCCGATGAACCGGGTTTCTTTCTGCAACTGAGGTCATTCATGCGGAAATCTATTATATCCGTGATTTTGTTCGTGAGCCTGTTTTTCAGCCTGTCAGCCAAAGCTGCTGATATCGAGCTTCAGAACAATCTTCCTGATCGCTACGTTGTTGTTCCCGGTGATACGCTATGGGGAATTGCCTCGCGTTTTTTAAAAGATCCCTGGCTCTGGGCGAAAATCTGGGGTTTGAACCGGGAACAAGTGAAGAATCCCCACAAGATCTACCCCGGGGATGTCATCGTCCTGGAAAAAACTTCTGACGGCAGCAGGTTGCGGCTCGCCAGCGAAATCGCAGTGGTAAAACTGTCCCCCCAGGTGCGGATGGAGAAATCCGATGCTGCAGCTATTCCCAGCATTCCGGCTACGGCAATCGAGCCATTCCTGAGCCGGCCCCTGGTAACCGAGAAAGAAGGTCTCGCCAATGCCCCGTTAGTGCTGGGAACCAGTGACAACCGCGTGATACTGAATGCGGGTGATATCGTTTATGTCAGCGGCTTGCCGAAAGACAAAGGCTCGGCGTGGCAATTCTTTCGCCCCGGCAAGACTCTGACAGATCCCGATGATGCTCAGATTCTGGGTTATGAGGCTGTTTATCTGGGGGACGCAAAGGTGGAGAAGTTCGCTGATATCGGCGCTGTATCCGTCATCCGCTCGGTCGAGGAAATACTCAAGGGTGATCGACTGGTACCCACCCCCGCCACAACGTTCAATAACTACGCCCCCCATGCTCCAGATAAGGTCATCAAGGGACGTATTATTTCCGTCTATGGCGGTGTTACCGAAATTGGCAGAGGCTCTATTGTCACGCTCAGCAAAGGCGCACGTGACGGGTTGGCAGCAGGTAATGTTCTGGCCGTTTATCGCAGGAGTCAGACAATGTCACCTGAACGAGAAGTCGTGCAGTTACCCGATGAACGTACTGGCTTAATTTTTGTGTTCCAAGTGTTTGAAAAGGTAGCCTATGCGCTGGTGATGCAAAGCACACAGCCGATTCAGGTACTTGACGCAGTACAAACACCGTAACGGCACTCGCAGGAGATATGCCATGAAGCTCTCGCCAGATATTGAATCCTGGCTCAGCCTTGGTTTGATCGACGGTCTCGGCGATGAATCAGAGCGGCGACTGCTGGTGGCTTTTGGTAATCCCGCCGAGATTCTTTCCGCAAATGTCGCTGCATTGGAGCGCGTGGTGAGTAAACAGGCCGCGCACAGCATTGCTCTGGGTGTAGACAAGAAAAAGCTTGCCGTCGCTCTCAAATGGCTGGAAGACCCGAGCAACTCGGTTATCACTCTAGCTGACCCCGACTACCCCAGTCTGCTGCTCAATATCCCTGACCCGCCACCTCTGCTCTATCTCAAGGGGCGGCGCGAACTGCTCAGCTCACACGCACTTGCCATTGTTGGTAGCCGCAACGCTACGCCCCAAGGTCTCTCCAATGCCGAAGCTTTCGCCGAAGCTACAAGCAATGCCGGGCTTTGCATTATCAGCGGGATGGCACTCGGCGTGGACGCCGCTGCCCATCGTGGCGGCTTGCATGGTACCGCCGCCAGCATCGCGGTGGTGGGCACTGGCCTCGACATCGTTTATCCGGCAAGAAACCGCGAGCTTGCTCACGAACTGGCGGAAAGAGGTGCTCTTGTTTCCGAGTTTCCACTGGGCACCCCTGCCATCGGCAGCAACTTCCCACGCCGCAACCGCATCATTAGCGGCATGAGTCGTGGCTGCCTGGTGGTGGAAGCGGCACTGCAAAGCGGCTCCCTTATTACCGCCCGCCAGGCGCTGGAGCAGGGGCGGGATGTGTTTGCCATTCCCGGTTCGATCCATTCGCCGTTGTCCAGGGGCTGTCATGCGCTGATCAAGCAAGGGGCGAAACTGGTGGAAAGTGCGCAGGATATTCTGGAAGAGCTGGGGTATCAAGCCACATCTGCAGCCGCCAATGATGCCGCTAAGACAGACGTGGAAGACTCGGTGCTGCTCAGGTATCTGGGCCACGACGCCAGCGATATCGATACGTTGTGTGTCCGCAGCGGCTTGACGGCAGAAGCGGTATCCGCCATGCTGTTGGCGCTTGAACTGGATGGCGTAGTCGCCAATCTGCCGGGCGGGCGCTATCAGCGGATCAGGTAATATTACTGTAGCCGGCATTCAGTGCTTACGGCCCTGTTTGCTTGTGACCCAAATAGTTTCTATCAACGTACTTATTCTTTGATTGCAGTGACTGGGGATATACCCCTTTAAAAACGACCGCCGGCAATCTGCGGACGCTCACAGGAGTTTCATGGGTAAAACCTTAATCATCGCCGAGAAACCTTCTGTCGCCGCAGACATTGCGCGGGTATTGGGTGGCTTTACCAAGCACACCGATTACTTCGAGAACGATCAATATGTGTTGTCGTCGGCCATCGGTCACTTGCTTGAACTGGCGGTGCCGGAACAATACGAAGTCAAACGTGGCAAATGGAGTTTTGCCAATCTGCCGGTAATTCCTCCACACTTCGATCTCCATCCCATCGAGAAAACCGAGTCGCGCCTGAAGCTCTTGACCAAACTGATCAAGCGCAAGGATGTAGATGCGCTCATCAACGCTTGCGACGCGGGACGCGAAGGGGAATTGATTTTCCATTACATTGCGCGCCACGTTGCAACCAAAAAACCGGTCAAGCGCCTGTGGCTGCAATCGATGACGCCCGCCTCGATCCGCGAGGGTTTTGCAAAATTGCTTGACGATACTGCCGTGCAGCCATTGGCAGAGGCCGCTGTGAGCCGCTCGGAAGCCGATTGGCTGGTCGGCATCAACGGTACTCGCGCCTTGACTGCGTTCAATTCTCAGGAAGGCGGTTTTCACAAAACCACCGTGGGGCGAGTACAAACACCCACGCTGGCAATCCTGGTTGAGCGGGAAGAGACAATCAAGAAATTCATCCCGCACGACTACTGGGAAATACATGGAACCTTTGCTGCCAAGGCTGGCAGCTATAACGGACGCTGGTTTGACGAAAAGTTTTCCAAAGAAAAAAAAGACAGCGAACAAAAAGCTGAGCGCTTGTGGGAGCAGAAAAAAGCCGAGGTTATCCGCGCCAAATGTCAAGATAAGCTCGGCATCGTCAGCGAAGAAAGCAAGCCCACTACGGAAGTCTGCCCACTGCTGTACGACCTCACCAGCTTGCAGCGCGATGCCAACGGCCGCTTCGGTTTTTCCGCCAAGACCACGTTGGGGCTGGCCCAAGCCCTATACGAAAAGCATAAGGCGTTGACTTATCCGCGTACCGATGCGCGCGCGCTGCCGGAAGACTATATTGCAACCGTTGAAGACGCCCTGAGTTCACTGGAAAGTACCCGCTATGGAGTGTTCGCCAAACAGATACTGAAAGCAGGTTGGGTCAAGCCTAATAAGCGCATATTCAACAACGCGAAAATTTCCGACCATTTTGCCATTATCCCGACATCGCTCGAACCCAAGAATCTGAGCGATGCAGAAACCAAGCTCTACGATCTGGTTACCAAACGCTTTCTGGCGGTCTTTTATCCCCCCGCTGAATTTCTCGTCACCACTCGCATCACCCGTGTTGAAAACGAGCCTTTCAAAACTGAGGGTAAGGTGATGGTCAATCCCGGCTGGCAAGCGGTTTATGGTAAGGAGGCGCAGGCCGAAGGCGCCGATGACAACTCGACTCTGGTTGCAGTAGAACCAGGCGAGCCGGTTCTCGCTCAAGAAGTCAAAGTCATTGCCAACCAGACCCGGCCACCGGCAAGATTCAATGAGGCCACGCTGCTGTCGGCCATGGAAAATGCGGGCAAATTGGTGGAAGACGGGGAGTTGCGCGAAGCCATGAGCGCGAAAGGGCTGGGCACACCCGCTACCCGCGCTTCGATTATCGAAGGTCTGGTGTACGAAAACTATCTGCAGCGTGTCGGGCGTGAACTGCACCCTACCGCCAAGGCATTCTCGCTGATTACGCTATTGCGTGGACTGAAGGTGCCCGAACTCACCTCACCTGAATTGACCGGTGATTGGGAATTCAAGTTGCGCCAGATTGAGCAGGGTAAGCTTAAGCGCAATTCTTTCATGGAAGAAATTGCTGCCATGACCCGCCATATGGTGGAGCAGGCGAAGAGCCATCGCGGTGAAACCATAAGCGGAGATTTTTCCACGCTCAAATCTCCCTGCCCAAAATGTGGTGGCGTAGTGCATGAAACCTACAAAAAATTCCAGTGCCAGAAATGTGATTTTGCGTTATGGAAAATTCTTGCTGGGCGGCAATTTGAAATAGCGGAAATGGAAGCGCTGATTACCAAACGCGAAATCGGTCCATTGCAAGGCTTTCGCAGCAAAATGGGGCGATTGTTCGACGCTAACATCAAGCTCACCGATGAGCTTGAAATGAAATTTGATTTTGGCGGAAACGGCGAGGAGACGGCAGAGGAAGTGGACTTTTCCAGCCAGGAATCGCTGGGCAAATGTCCCCGTTGTGGCAGCAGGGTGTTTGATCACGGCATGAGCTATACCTGCGAGAAGGCTGTCGGTACGGTGCGTAGCTGCGATTTCAAGACCGGAAAAATAATCCTCAAGCGCCCCATTGAACGTGAACAAGTCGCCAAACTGTTACGCACCGGTAGAACCGACTTGCTGTCAAAATTTATTTCCAAGAAAGGCCGGCCGTTTTCAGCCTATCTGGTGGCGAGCGCAGACGGGAAGGTGGGATTCGAGTTTGAGCCACGGCAGACAAAAATAACAACGGAAACGAAGACAGCGAAACCTAAAGCCAGAGTGCCGGCCGTTAAAAAAGCCGCCGCCCGTAAAGCCTGATCGCATAAATCAGAGGTGTCCACAGCGCGGTCTTTTTCTGGACCATTCCCGCTTCGGCAGATTGGGCTATGCCGGACGACGGGCAATCATCCCCAGTTGTTGGGACGCCCCCCGGCTCCCTCTTATGGCTCGCAAACACCGGGTCTGGCATGAACCCTGGAGAGCCGATTGCCTGCTGTCTGCCCCTGCCCTGTTTTTCCGCTCAGCATCAGTCAATACTACAGTTTCGCGCCAAATATGGCGGGGAACAGAAATCTTGCTAAGCCTCCCAGGATCCAGATAATGAGTACCAAACTCCCGACCACGGCGAGTCCCTCGCCCAGCGTCGACATGAGCGTTGTAGAGAGGCTACTAAATTCCTGATCTCCGGTTTCGTTGATCCGATGGCGTCGACGCTGTCTTACCCAGATATTCAGCCCGATAACGACTGGAATAAGAGCAAGAGAAATCAGCAAGTTATATATGGGGTCATCCATTAATCAGCCTCTTAATAAAGTGTGGTTAAAAATGTTAACTACCATCTGGTGTTTTCCTCGACGCAACAGATAAGTTCAGCCGCTAGCTCAACGTAACGAAGCAGAGGCGGGGTGACTGACTGGACCAATCTTATTGGGCACAAGTTTCAGGGCGTATCAATCTGCTTCACCGGCGGCTGTCTGAATTGCCGACCAGGGTCGATGCAACTGTAATGCGAGTCTATCAACAAATGGCTTATCGTATTTTTTCAGTATGACTCGTATTCCCGAGTGCGATCACTCTTTTGGCAGGCACGAGTAACAGATCATTCTTTTTTGCATCCAATATCTCGGCTAGCTAGTGCGTAACTTCATCGTGCGTCTAGTTGGACTCCATGCTGCCACCATGGATTGGTCAATATGATACCACCCGGAAACGAGTTAACGCGCTTATACATTGCAATAATATACAATACCCCTGTGTGGTTGCTCACATCTATCTATCCTCCGCCATGAATGAGAAGCCCAGCCAGTTAACGTCTGTAATGGTTACCGTGCGCCCGGTCACAAATTATCGTGAGATGGGAACATTTATCGACCTCCCTTGGCGCATCTATGCAGATGATCCCATGTGGGTGCCGCCATTACGTCTGGAACGGCGGCTGCATTTTTCCCGGTTCAATCCATTTTTCAAGCACGGAGAATGGCAAGCTTGGATCGCGTACCGGAATAATCAACCGGTAGGAAGGATCAGCGCGCAAATTGATCAACTGCACCGTCACCGCTATGGTGCGGATACCGGTCACTTTGGCTCGATGGAATGTGTGGACGACACGGAAGTATGCGCAGCGCTGGTACATGCCGCCGAGGCATGGCTGGCTGCCCGGCATACCAAACATGTCAGCGGACCGTTTAATTTATCCATCAATCAGGAATGCGGTATTCTGGTGGATGGCTTCGACACCCCGCCGATGGTGATGATGCCGCACTCACCTAAATGGTATGGCCGTTTACTCGAAGAACAGGGTTATCAACCGGTTAAGGATCTGCTTGCCTACTGGGTAGACGTGGATTTTGAGGCGCCTCGAGTGATGCGCGCATTGGTTGGGAAATTTTCCAAACGAGTACAGCTCAGGACGCTACGCATGGATAACTTCAGTGCGGAGATGGAAATATTGCGTGATATATTCAACGATGCCTGGTCAGAGAATTGGGGCTTCGTTCCTTTTACTGAGGCTGAGTTTGCCGAGCTAGGCAACAGCCTGCGACTGCTTGTGCCGGAGTATTTTATCCAGATTGCCGAAGTCGATGGTGTCCCGGCAGCATTCATGGTGGGATTGCCCAATCTTAACGAGATCTTTGCCAAACTTAACGGAAGCTTGTTTCCGTTCGGCTGGATTCGGCTGATCAGGTGGTTCAAAGACCGTGCGGTTCGTACCGGCCGGATACCCCTGATGGGGGTGCGCAAGCAGTTTCAGAATACTCCCCTCGGCATGGCGCTGGCTTTTATGGTGATCGATGCGCCCCGGCAGTCAGCACTTTCCGCAGGGATCAAGGAAGTTGAAATGTCGTGGATACTTGAGGATAACAAAGCAATGCGAGGAATTCTTGATCTCATCGGCAGCAGGCAGTATAAGCGTTACCGGATCTACGGTAAGACCCTGTAAGCAGCATAGTGGGCAGACAAGACAATATCGGCAGCGGAATTTCAGATGAATCAGACAGACCGATTTAGCGCCGTGGTACTGGCAGCGGATCGCACAGCGCACGACCCAGTCGCCAGCAGGGCGGGCACGGCTTGCAAGGCGATTGCACCGATCGGCGGAACGCCCATGATCATTCGTGTGCTGGATGCGCTGGAGGCGAGTGAGATGGTGGGGAAGATTGTGGTATGCGGGCCGCCCGCATCCGTGCTCCCTGACTGCCCGGAGTTGCAGCAGCGGATAGAATCGGGGCGTGTCACCTGGTTGCCGAACCTGAATTCGCCCAGCCGCAGTGCCAATAGCGGTCTGGCGCAGATGGATCATGACGCACCGGTATTGTTGACGACAGCGGATCATGCGTTATTGACACCTGTCATCATCCGCTATTTTTTACGTGAGTCCTGCACGATGGATAGCGATGCCACAGTGGGAGTAGTTAAACATGCAGATGTCGCAACCGCATTTCCGGGTACCAGGCGTACGGTAATACGGTTGCGTGACGGGGGATTTTGCGGCTGCAACCTCTATGCGTTTTTCAATCATCGTGGCCGTGACCTGGTTTCGTTCTGGCAGCGGGCGGAAGATTTGCGCAAACGCCCTTGGCGCCTGATCGCACAGGTTCTCGGCCCGGGCGCCGTTCTCTCCTATCTGCTGGGACTGTTGACACTCAACCAGGCGCTGAATGCTGTCTCGGCCAGAGTTGGGGTCAAGGTGCGGACAGTGACTCTGCCTTACCCGCAGGCGGGTGTCGATGTCGATAAGGTCGAGGATATGCTGCTTGTGGAATCCATCCTGGCGAGAGCAGCGGCGTCTTCCCAGAATGACAGCGGATCCACATAACAGCATCCGGCTGCATGGACACCGTTTCACTACGAGGGTAGCAAGGGAAATTCGTGAAAATAATAGAACGATATATCACACGCGAGTTGTTGATACCGTTTACGGTGATTATCGTGATCCTGGCGGGACTATATGCAAGTTTCATCAGTGGTCGTTTTCTGGCGGGAGCGGTGACCGAGTCGCTGGGTGTTATGGCCATGCTGAAACTGGTGTTGCTGAAGACGGTAATTTCCCTGGACGTGCTGATGCAGCTCGCCCTTTATGTTGCTATAGTCGTCGGTCTTGGCCGATTGCACCGGGACCAGGAAATTAATGTGTTGCGTTCTGCCGGCGTCAGCGACCGCCGCATAATCTATGCCGTCCTGATGGTTGCCATCCCCATCGGAATCATCATCGGTCTGCTGTCCATTTTTGTACGCCCCTGGGCTTATCAGGAAAACTTTGTGCTGAATGCACAGGCAGAAGCAGAATTAAATACGGACCGATTTCAGGCCGGGCGTTTCTATGGAAGTGAAGGTAGCGGCAGAGTAATTTATATCCAGAGCAAGGATAACTCTGACAAGCAGATGAAAAATGTATTTCATTACGTCAACAAGGGCGACAGCAGCGAAATCATCGTGGCCAAGGAGGCGGGCCAGCAGCAATTTCAGTTCGGGCAGCGATCCCAAATCCATTTGCTAGATGGTTTTGTCTACCGCTACATGCACTCCACCACGAAAGACACCGTTGCCCAGTTCGACAAGCTGGTGTATTTCACTGATAAAGGCAATGAAAGAGGTTATGCACGCAAGGCGGCCACTAGCTTGTTTCTGGCAGGATCGGACCAGCCACGTGACATTGCCGAACTGCAATGGCGGCTTTCACGCCCTATCGGGACGATTCTGCTGGCGCTGATTGCCATATCATTCACTCGCGCTTCACCACGCCAGGACAAGGGTGAGATGCACCTTTTTGCTGCCGCCATGGTTTTCGCGCTTTATTATATTCTGAGTGGATTGGCTCAAACCTGGGTGGAACAGGGCACCGTAGGCAGCCTACCCGGCGTCTGGTGGCTGTATGCATTGATGCTCATTGCCGCACTTGGTTTGCTGTCATCCAGTCCCCAGCAGAGAATGCTTCTGCGTCGATGACAATAATTAACCGTTATCTCGCGTTGCAGGTGTTCGTCGGCCTGGTCGTTGCCACTGCGGTAATTTTGCCGGCATTCGCTTTCCTCGATTTGTTGGATCAACTCGGCGACGTCGGCAAAGGAACTTACCGCGTGCAGGATGCATTCCTGCACACGGCATTGTTGTTGCCGCGCAGATTTATTCAGCTTGCGCCATTCATCGCATTGCTGGGAACTGTGTTTGCTTTGGGACGATTGGCGGTTAACCTGGAACTGACCGCGCTACGGGTAGCGGGTCTCTCCCCTGTTCGTATCAGCCTGGCCCCACTCGGGGTCGGACTGGCCCTGTTGTTATTCATTGCTGTACTGGAGCAATTTATTGCCCCACATTTCCAGCAGAAAGCCATTTCGCATCAGGCCGCTGCTCTTGGGAAGACCGCAGAACTGGGCAAGAATCTTGGTATCTGGACCCGGGATGAACGGAATATATTACGCATCGGTGAAATGCAGGGTACCGAAAGGGCAGCGAATATCGAGTTGATGCACTTTGATGATAATGGTTTCTTGCTGACCTATACTCATGCCCAACATGCCAATATTCTTGATGATAATCTCTGGGAGTTGAATGATGTTGTCACCAAGACGTTTACCGGCGAGCAGATTGAGTCGGTAAATGCGAGCTCAATGAACTGGAAATCATTCGTGAATCCGGGTGATATCTCGACTCTGACCAAGTCACCGGAGAGTCTTTCACCTACTGAGCTATTTCAGCATGTGCGTTTTCTGCGTGCCACGGGTCAGGAGGCAGATGCCTATGCGCTGGCTTTGTGGCGCAAGATGGGGGGAGCATTGACAACCATCGCGATGCTGCTGTTTTCCATACCCTTTGTTCTCGGTTCGGTGCGCACAGGTCTTGGTAAACAGGTAGTGCTCGCTTCCTTGATTGGTGTGGGCGTCTATCTACTTGATCAGATTATCGCAAATGCCGGTTTGCTGCTGCATCTCAATCCGCTGCTGACCGCGCTACTCCCGGGATTGGCGCTGATCGCCCTGGCCAATCTCTGGCTGCGGCGGGTCTTTTAGGGTACTTCTGAATAAATCCCGCGCGGCTATGATGGTGGTCTGGTCATAATTTGAGCATTGCTCATGCGCCGTTATTTCTGCCATACAGGGTGGTAATTGGCTGGTGTGCTTGGCGCAGTCATGGTACTTTACGGCGGCATTTGCAAAGAGTATTCCCGGCCAGGATGAAGGAAAACCGCCTGTCCGGATTTTTAGCCGTGTACTGGTTGAGATAGATGGTAGAGCAGTCACAAATCGATAGATTGGGTATGGGAACAGCCAAGGTCGGGCTGCTTTTGAATCCTCTCAGCGGACGTATCCGCAAGCGTATAGACGTAATAAGACGTATGCTGGCCGGAGTTCCCGCTGCGGTCTGCCGGGAGGTAACGAGCGCGCTTGAGATCGGTTCATCGGTGGATGCTTTTCTGCAAGCCGATATCGATTTGCTGGTAATCATTGGCGGGGATGGCACGGTGCAGGCGGTGTTGACTCACCTGTTTACAACACGGCCTGCAAAGTGGCCGGTTCTGACCATCGTTCCCGGCGGCACCACCAACATGACCGCGCTGGATCTGGGGATACACGATAAACCGGAGGTCATCCTGCGGCAGTTAAACGATTGTCTGTCGAAACAGACTGCGCCCATATTGTTACAACGCCCGGTATTGTGCATTGAGCAGCCCGGCGCCAGCAAGATTTATGGCATGTTCTTCGGCGTCGGCCTCATCGCCCATGCCGTGATATTCTCCCGCAGCAAGGTCAAACGACTGGGCATCACCGGAGAAATCTACTCTGGCATCATCATGTTGGGCTATCTTGCAGGTATTATTCTTGGACGTCGGCATGGGCCATGGGCGCCGATTCAGATGTCTGTTATCGAGGCGAGTGGAGAGGTCCGCACTGGAACTTATCTGTTTCTTTTTGCCAGTGCGCTTGATCGCTTGCTGTTCAGCATGCGCCCTTACTGGGGACACGAGCAGGAACCGCTGCATGTCACGTTTGTTGAGCAGCAGCAGCAGCATCCCTGGCGCGCATTATGGCTGCTGCTTTCCGGTCACAGCGATGCCATCAAGGAACAAGACGGTTACCACAGCCACAATACCAGCGTATTGGAGTTGCTGATGGATGACGACTACATCATCGATGGTGAATTCCATCGGGCGACAAGCCAGGATGGGCCGCTCCGTATTTCGGCCGCCGGGCCGGTTACTTTTCTGGTGCCTGGCGATAAAAATACTGACTCGCAACAATGACGAACCACCTATCGACATCTGCCCAGCAGCTCCCGGACGGCCTGATTGCCGAGATGGCATCCCTGAGTTCCAGGACGGTACCGGCAGATTTTTCAGTCCTGGTCGAAGAGCTGAGGTCACGTTTCGGTGCGTCGCTGGATGCCGTGATTCTCTATGGATCGTGCCTGCGTTCGCAGGATGCTGCTGATGGGGTCGTGGATTTCTACGTGGTGGTAGACAGCTACAGTCACGCTTACCCGGAACACTACTTACGGCATCTCAATGCACTGCTGGCGCCGAACGTTTTTTATCTGGAGGCATCCAGGCAGGAAAAGAAGTTCCGCGCCAAGTTTGCGGTGATTTCAATGGCGGATTTTGAGCGTGGCACCCGCTACTGGTTTCATCCCTATCTGTGGGCGCGTTTTGCGCAACCCACGCGGCTGCTGTATGTGCGCGATGACATTGCCCGTCAGCGTATTTGCCACGCGTTAGCGCATGCGGTGGTGACATTTCTCGAGTCCAGCATCCCGGCGCTGGGCTCATGCGTGGTGAACGCAGAAGAAATCTGGACCAAGGGTTTGGCTCTGACCTATGCGGCAGAACTCCGGGCCGAGCGGGAAACGCGGGCGCGCCAGCTTACCCAGCTTAATCTGGATGACTATACACGGCTGACGGCGCAGGCTGCACCGGTGCTGGCGGGAAAGCTGGAGGCTTTGCCGGATGGCAATTACCGCTGTCGGGCTGATGCAGCGGAGCAATGCCGTTCACTGCGTCACTGGCGGCTGCGCCGCTGGCAGGGGCGAATTCTGTCGGTGCTACGGTTGACGAAGGCGGCATTTACCTTCCGCGATTGCGTAAATTACGCTGCCTGGAAAATCGAACGCCACACCGGAGTGCGTGTCGAGGTTACCCCCATGCTGCGACGCCATCCCGTGCTGTGGGGTTATAAGGTTTTCTGGCAACTGTTGCGGCGCGGTGTGCTGCGTTGATGCCTATCTGACAGGATACAATCCACCCTTCCTGATGCCGCCAAAGACTGATTTCATTTAGGTAAGCAGTGAACTCAGATCGGCTACCGTTTCCACCTGCGGCGGGAAGGGATTATCGTCTCCAGCCCGTACCCTGCCCAGAAATGCAACGCCGTTAAGCTGCGCACTCTGATAATCAATCAGCGCATCACCGATCATCAGCACACGCTCAGGGGTAAGGGCGTGGATTGACAGGATGTCCGCGATCAGTACCTGTTTTGATGTGGGGGAACCGCGTACCCCGGTAAAGTAGGGTGCCAGACCGCGCCGCGTGACAATGGTATTCAGTTCTGTTTCCGGTGTGCCGGAGGCGACGAACAGAGGTATGCGCTCCGTCTCTTGACGGATAAATTCGTCAGCGCCGGGTACCGCCTGGCTGGCGATGACGGCTTCGACCACCCGTGCGGAAAACTGCCGATCCAGTTCCTGTTCTTCGTCCGGTGTCAGCGGCGGCTTGCCCAGCAGCTGTTGTTGAAAGTAGTGGAATTTCTGGTAGCGCGACATGCCGCCATGCAGCCTATGGTACTGCACCACTGCCGCTGCTACCGCTTCGCCATGAGGCCGGTAGAGATCGGCGAAGGCCTGTGTCTTGATATCTCCAGACTCGACCACCACCCCGTCAAAGTCGAAGATGATGGCTTGCCAGTTGGCCGCCATCATGCCCGGTTGTCGGATACCGCTGGTGTGGCGTCATCGTCTTCACTGGAGTGATGCAGTGCCGTGTGAATATCCCTGAGGCAATCGAGCAGACCCTGGCCAAGATCGACATGCTCGTTGAGCATCAGTTTGCGGCCAACACGCGGTTGAAACGCGTAGGGCGTTATTTCATAATGGTGTACCGCATTGGCTTCATCAAAATGCAGTTCCACCTGCCACGGCATGATTTCCGAGATCATGGTCATGACTTCCTTGATGCGTAACCGTTCCTGTCCGGTCAGGATCAGGTGGCGGTTGGCAAACTCGGGTGCCAGCACTTGCACACTCATACGCGCTGCATCCTCGACATGAATGTACTCGCGGATCGCCTCGCCACTCCCCTGATAAGTGATCGAATGCCGTTCCACCGCCTCGTGCAGCATGCGGTAGATGCCATTGCGGGTATCGGCACGCCTGCCGTACAGAGAACCATAGCGCAAAATACTGTAGTCCAGCCCGTAACGCTCGTGGTAGGTTTCGATAAAGCGTTCTGCCGCTTGTTTGCTGGCACGGTAGAAGGAACCGGATTCGGAGTAAACGTAAATGGTGCTGGCGAAGACGAAACGGCGAGCGCCGGCAAGGCGGGCTGCTTCCAGTACGTGCATATTGCCCAGGACGTTGATGGTTGCAGTGGCCAGCGGGTTGTTATGGGCTTCATCAATGTCGGCGATGGCGGCAAAATTGTAGACTACGCTGGCACCACGGGCCGCTTCTACCACCTGATCGAGGTCCATGATGTCACCGATGATCATCTCCTGATCGGGACTACAGTAGGGCGACGGACAGCGATCAAACAAGCGTACCCGGTAGCCGGCAGCCGACAGCGCATCAGCCACATGGCTGCCAAGAAAGCCGCTGGCACCGAACACAATGGCAATTTTGTCAGATATCATTATTTATGCATTCTCCATTAAACCTGCTTTAATCAAGCCCTGCAGCAAATTTTCCGCAGCCTCTATTTCCATGCGTTGGCGCGACTCTCTGGCAAGGGAGCCGATGTGAGAGGTCAGAATTATGTTGTCACATTTGAGCAGCGGACCGCGATAGGGTTCCTGCTCGAAAACGTCGAGTGCAGCCATAGCCAGTTTTCCGGAAGCCAGTGCCTCGCCCAGCGCGGTCTCGTCGACGAGACCGCCGCGCGCGGCATTGATCACCACGGCCCCCGGCTTCATGCGCGCAAACGCCGCGGCGTCCAGCAGGTGGTGGGTGCCGGTGCCATAGGGCAGGTGCAGGCTGATGACGTCTGCTGCCGTCAGCAACTTTTCCAGCGGTAGCAATGCTATCCCATCGGGTGACTGAGTTATATAAGGATCATGCGCCACGACTTCAGCGCCGAAGGCCTGGCACAGGCGGGCAACACGCCGGCCGATGTGTCCCAGACCAACGATGCCGACCACTTGGGCGGCGAGCAATTGGCCCTGCATCCGTGGCCACTCCCCTGCGCGCAACTGCCGGTCGGTCTGGCATATCCGTCTCAGCGCAGCCAACATCAAACCCAGCGTGAGTTCTGCGACCGCCTGGGACGGAGCCTCCGGCGTATTGGAGATGGCGATGCTGCGTCGCTGTGCCGCCGCCAGATCGACACTGTCCAGACCAGCACCACAGCGCGATACCACCCGCAGGCTGTTGGCGGATGCAAACACGCGCTCGGTCAGGGGCTCTATGCCGGCGATCATGCCGACAGTATTGGTACCCAGTAATCCGGTGATTTCTTCTTCGGTGAGTTTCCGTCCGTGGCTGTTACTGACAATCTGCATCCCCGCTTTCAGCAGACGCTGGAGAGGAGGATTGTTGTCCACATCGAACGAGGAGGTGGAGATGACAAGCTTGCTCACAGGTTTGCCCTGATGTTTTGCATATGGCTGCGGCAGAGGGAATCGAGGATGCGGATATCCAGGCCATAACCGAGAAAGTTGAAGCCGGCGGTAATGCGCCGCTGCAACTCATCCTGATCCGGTTCGATCACATGGATACCTCCCGGTTTGCCCGAACGCTGTCCGGCTTCCAGTACCCGCGCTATTGCGGATTGCACGTCCGGGTGATCGAGTTCGCCAGGTCGCCCCATGGAACCGGATAAATCGTAAGGACCGATGATATAGGCATCGATCCCGTCAACGGCGAGAATCTCATCAATGGCCTTGACCGCATCCACATGTTCTATCATGGCCACAATGACGGCATTATCCTCCAGCCAGCTCCGGTATTGCTGGAACCGTGCGCCATAACCCTGGGCGCGGGCCAAGCCAACCCCGCGCTGGCCGCGGGGCGGGTAATAGACCGATTGCACGGCTGCCTTGGCATCAGCAGCAGATTTGACCATCGGCACCATGACACCGGTTGCGCCCGCGTCCATGACCCGTTTGATCTGGTCAGGGTGGTTCGAAGTCAGTCGCACAATGGCTGGGCACTGCTGCCCGTCAAGCACCTGGATCAGGGTTTGGATTTCACTCAACTCCAGCACGCTGTGTTCCATATCCAGCACCAGCCAATCAAACCCGGCGGCAGCCATGATTTCGGCTATCGCCGGGTGCCCCAACGTGATCCACGAGCCTATGGTCAACTCACCCTGGGACAGTTTCGATTTCAATTGCATAAACATTCCTTAATAAAGATCGCCGCAATGCGCCCGTAGCAGGCGGCGCCTGGTTTCAATAAGAGGCGAGCAGGGGATCTGTTGCCATCAGTCCGGCCACCCGCGCCAGATCAGTCTCAGTGTCCACCGCCTGGGTATCAAACCCGGTTTCCACCATTTTCACCCGGTAGCCATGCTCCAGCAGCCGCAGCATGTCCACCGATTCCAGCCGTTCCAATGGCGTCGACGGCAAGCGGGTGTAGTCGAACAGGGTGGTGCGCCGGAACGGGATGATGCATACCTGTTTGTAAGCCAGGGTCTGGGCGAAACCTGATTTGGCCAGCGTTGGGATCGGTTGCCGTGACATATAAAGCGCATCGCCTTGTTGATTCATTACCACCTTAATGGTGTTGACGTCGTAGAAATCAACCTCATTTTCGATACGGCGCACCAGATTCACACATCCCAGTTGCGGATCGTCGCGGAATGGCGCTACCGCTGCATCGATCATTTCCGGACGTGTCATCGGTTCGTCGCCCTGCACCATGACAATGAGCTCCGCATCAATCCCGGCGACTGCTTCGGCAACGCGATCGCTGGCGCGCTCATGAGTATCGGCGGTCATGATCACGGCAGCACCGAAACTCTGCGCTGCCTGACGGATCTCCTCATCGCAAGTGGCAATATAAGTGGCGTCGAGCGCATTGCTCAGGGTAACGCGCTTGTAGATATGTTCCAGCATGGTGCGCCCCAGCAGCTTTGCGAGCGGTTTGCCCGGGAAACGCGACGAGCCCATGCGTGCCGGTATCACAGCGATTGTTTTCATTGGTAATTTAGGTTTGTTGGCGTTTGTCGGTCGATTGGTACCCTGCTCTTGATTATTGGCCATTCAATCCAATAATGGGAATCAGGAATACGTGTTCTGAGGACGAATCTGTCCCGCGAACGCTATCCTACCACCAGCGGGGATACTCTGCGAGAAACTGAAACAGCTTATTTTATTTAAGGAACCGCTG
>CAKKRD010000037.1:0-16660 GCA_919902515.1 Nitrosomonadaceae bacterium
CCTCAGAAAACCCCTGTTCTCCATACTGTCACCGTGGATATTCCTGTGCGCCGGTAGTGTCGGAAACGTGCACAGCACCCCCCCGAATCAGCAATGCAGATCAAATTACTTCTTGTACTTTCAGCGCGGCCTGCGCCACTTCGTCATATCCCAAGCTGCTGAGGACTTCTGCGGTATGCGCGCCTAGTTGCGGGCCAATCCAGCGGATTTCACCGGGTGTGCGCGACAATCTGGGAACAACACCGGGTAACTTTAGCGGGCATCCATCCGGCAACTGGAACTGCCGGATCATCTCCCGTGCCTGATAGTGCGGATCATTGACGATATCGGCGATGTCGTAGATTTTTCCTGCCGGAACTTCTGCTTTGTCGAGTACTGTCAGGATTTCGTCCAAGTCATGCTGCATGGTCCATGCCGCAATTACCTCGTCAAGTTCCCTGGTACGTGTTACTCGCCCATCGTTGTGTGCAAGTTCCGGATCATTGGCCAGATCGTTACGGCCAATGGCCAGCATCATGCGCTTAAAAATACTGTCGGCGTTAGCGCCAATCACCACGTACTTCTTGTCCCGGCATGGATAGGTGTTTGATGGTGTAATGCCCGGCAGGGACGCACCGCTACGATTCCGGATGAAACCGAACATGTCGTACTCCGGCAGCAGGCTTTCCATCAGATTGAATACCGATTCGTACAGTGCCACATCTACCACCTGACCTTTGCCGTCGCCTGTATTGCGCTGGTGCAGCGCCATCAATGCGCCCATCACGCCATGCATGGCGGCGATGGAGTCACCTATGGATACTCCTACTCGCACCGGCGCTTGTTTCGGGTAACCGGTAAGATGACGCAGGCCGCCCATGGATTCGCCGATCGCGCCAAAACCAGGCCGATCACGGTAAGGTCCCGTCTGCCCGTAACCAGAAATGCGCACCATGATAAGCCCTGGATTGATCGCGCTAAGCTGTTCCCATCCCAGGTTCCAGCCTTCCATCACACCGGGACGGAAATTTTCTATCACAATATCGGCGTCCTTCACCAGTTGTCTGATAATCTCCTGGCCTGCTTCCTTTTTGAGATTAATAGTTACCGATTTCTTGTTGCGTGCCTGCACGTACCACCATAACGATGTGCCATTATGTAGTCTGCGCCACTGCCGTAATGGGTCACCGCCTTTGGGAGATTCAATCTTGATGACTTCCGCACCGAACTCCGCCATTAACCTGGCTGCAAACGGTCCGGCAATGAGTGTACCCATTTCGATAACTTTTATTCCTTGCAGCGGCGTCTGTCCCATGATCCATCCTGTTTTGTGTCTGTGTGATGAGTCCGTGCTGCAGCAAACTCAAGTGGCGAGCCTGCTCATTTCTTCCATATGCTGCAATCTTGTTTATACCGGATTGTCCACATCGATGAATTGGTGGGCAATACCGAATTTCTGTGCCACATGCTCGCCCAATGCTTGGACACCATAACGCTCGGTGGCATGATGTCCTGCCGCAATGAAGGCTACACCGGATTCACGTGCGGCATGCACGATCTGCTCTGAAATTTCACCGGTGACAAATGCATCCACATCCAGGCGAATCGCTTCATCGAAATAATCCTGTGCAGCACCAGTACACCAGGCTATACGCTGCACTGGCTTTGCTTCATCACCAATTACCAGCGGTTTGCGTGACAACAGGTGCTCTATGTTTATTCCCAGATCTTTCAGCGCCATGGTTTGAGGCAGAGTGCCTTGTACAGCGATACACTGTTCACCAAAACGACCGGTTTCAATGAAACCCAGTCTGCGTCCCAGTTGTGTGTTATTACCCAATTCCAAGTGCGCATCCAGCGGCAGGTGATAGGCAAGCAGGCTGACATCGTGCTCCATCAGCAGAGCAATGCGGCGGCGTTTCATGCCGGTCAGGCACTGGTTTTCACCGCGCCAGAAATAGCCGTGATGTACCAGCACTGCATCCGCACCCGCGGCCACAGCAGCTTGCAGGAAATCAAACGAGGCGGTCACACCGCTAATCAGCTTACGTACTTCGCTTCGTCCTTCCACTTGCAGTCCATTTGGGCAATAATCATGAATATGGGCGACATCCAGAAGTTGATTCAGGTAGATTTCGAGTTCGTTCAGTCGCATCAATGTTCCCCCCTGTTTCTTTATGGCAGTTATTCTAGCGTCGAAATCTATATACCAACATGCATAAACTCTGGTTGATTTTCGCACAAACGGTAACGATATTCCTTGCGGTATTGTTTGTTGTCTCTACTTTGCGGCCCGAACTGTTACCGTGGAGTCCTCGTGGCGGCATGGTGACGCTGAAAGAGATCACCCGCGATGGCGCGCCCAAGCCCGGCGGCTTTAGCGATGCTGTGAAAATTGCCACTCCGTCAGTTGTTAACGTTTTTACCAGCAAGGAAGTCAAGATACCCCCCCATCCACTGCTGGATGACCCCATGTTCCGACGCTTCTTTGGTGACCGTTTCGAGTCGCAAACCCGGCGTGCATCAAGTCTTGGTTCCGGTGTCATCGTGAGTCCAGAAGGCTATATTCTTACCAACCATCATGTGGTGGAGGCTGCGGACGAAATCGATATTGCGCTGATGGATGGCAGAAAAGCCAGGGCGCGCATCATTGGCTCGGATCCGGAAACCGATCTCGCTGTCGTAAAGGTAGATATGGGAGCACTGCCAGCAATGACTTTCGGACATTCCGACCATGCCAGGGTGGGTGACATGGTGCTTGCCATCGGCAACCCCTTTGGGGTCGGGCAGACAGTGACCATGGGCATTATCAGCGCGCTGGGAAGGTCGCATCTGGGCATCAATACTTTTGAGAACTTTATCCAGACTGATGCTGCCATCAATCCAGGGAATTCCGGCGGTGCGCTGGTTGATGCTGCCGGTAATCTGATTGGCATTAATACCGCGATTGTTTCCCGTACTGGCGGGTCGCTCGGCATTGGTTTTGCCATACCAGCCAGCATTGCCAAGCAGATAATGGAACAGATCATTCAGACCGGCGGCGTGATCCGTGGCTGGATCGGTGTGGAAGTGCAAGATTTAACACCAGAACTGGCGGAATCATTCAAGCGCGCCAGCGCCGACGGCGCATTGATTGCGGGGGTGCTCAGGGATGGTCCCGCCGACAAGGCCGGAATTAAGCCGGGAGATATCGTGGTGGCAGTGGACGGTAAAGCGGTTAATGATTCGTCTGTCATGCTCAATCTGATCGCAGCTCTGCCGCCGGGAGAAACTGGCGTGATTACAGTGGTGCGCAACCAGACGGAGAAAGTCATCAAGATCAAGGTTGGAAAACGTCCCAAACCAGCGCCGCAGGAGCTGGATCAGGATGCATTGGAATAGACCCGGAGAAACATTCAGCCAAAACTGATTGATTATCCAGATTATGGCTGTGTGACACTGATTCTAGCTTTGGCAAGTTGTTTAGTTGCTCGTTGTCACTGCATCGAGATTAACGGCTGCTATCGAGAAACGAGAACTTCCGTTCTCGACATAAAGCCGTCTTTCGTCATCGCGAATAGCAGTCGTTCAAGGGGTGCAGAAACGCAGGGCGATTAACTCCCATATATCCAGCTTTTTTCAAACGAGTCAGTAAAGATGTTTTCTCTGATAAATTCGGCGATGCTCATAGTTCGCCCTCTGAAGCCTCCGCCAACGCTTCTTTCTGCAGCTTCTTGTAGCCAAGGCAGTTTTTGATGGACCAACGACTTTCGGCAAAAGTCACAAACCGCTTCTCCTGACCGGTATTTAATTTACGATGCAGCTCTAGGTAATAATTCTTGCTGCGAGTACATTCTGCCATCTCTTTTAGAATGTCCTTGGCGTTCCTCGCCATTTTGCGAACTTGCTCCAAGTCAGTAGGTGGCTCGTCATCAAATCCCTTCAAATATCTTGGATACTTGTCTGCTACCCCATCATTTTGGCCCTGGATATTCAGACGTAATTCAAGCAGCACAAAGTTACCCAGTCGCCGCTTTTCAAAACGATCTATTTTCCTGTCGTTTTCACCCGCCCTATTTCTGTTTTCAAGCGCCCAGAGATGCTCCACCGAAAGGTAATCCGCCGACTTTCCCTCGCTACGAGAAAGAGTGATTTTGTCGATCTGAATCGTTTTGTTGGGTTGTAGCTCTGCCTCATAATTCATGAGGAAGTAACGCAGGCCACCCCACTTATAGAAATCGTCAGGGCTCTCCGCCTGGAGGAGAAATGATTCTCTGAATAAGGTGTCTGGTGCATTCCATGAAATGAACTCGACCAGTCGATACTCCAGCGCAGCTTCCTCATCTTCAATCACCTCATGACCGATCTTTTTGTCTTCATCAGAAAAATCGCTTAGTAACTCACTGTGATAGTAGCGCGACGCGAAATAGTAGAGATCGCCCTGACCCGTATCGTTACGAGCAGTCATATTCCGCGCCATATAGACTCTGAAATTTAGAATTTCTAACAAATTTAGGAGCGAAAGCAAACGCTCACCACAACCCTCGAGTTTAATCACCAATGCAAGGAAGATGGGCATGATCGAGGCATGCCGCTCTTGAGCCCGAATCTGATCCAAGATCGGACGAAGATTGGCATCCAATCCATCGTGCTGTTGGCCATAAAGCCTCGCATACCACAAAGCAGCTGTCTTCATAAACGAAACGAAATCGTCAATTCCCTTAATGGCTTCCCGTTTTAAATGTGGGTCTTTGACTGCTGCATCGATTCTCATGCGCTTTTTCAACTCGTCGTAGCCATACTGGCTATCTGTTTTATTGAGCTTGAAATGGACTGCGACGCAATACCGCAAAAAAGCACCCTCGTCAGCCGTGCTTGTCTTCTTGGCAGTGTTTAGCTTTCGCAAAATGTCCGACCAATCAACATCAATTGTGTCACGCAATGTGGTTGCTTGCAGCTTCACGCAACAATAAATCAAGTAGTTCTTGACCTTTTCCAACTCACTCAGGGGCTTGCCGCGGTTGTTGATCACCTCAAACATGATTCCAGTTTCCGCATCCTCCTCCGGGGCGTAAACCAAGAATCCCAATTCTGTCTCCACAGCAGTACGGATTATTTGAGTCGATACACCGGCCTTAAGCCGGTCGTGCAACCATATCTGGATGAGCTGCCGTGCCTTCAACAGGCGCGCATGAGCTTCGAGTGTGGCAGGCTCATTGGCAGCGTTACCATCACCCATCACAACACGCTCAAGAAAGAGCCGGGTATCTGAATTTAAGCGCAGAACGGAACGGTCGCTACCAAGCTCACCACGCCGTAGGTAGAGTGACTTAAATGCAGCCTGATCGACGGTCGGCAGATAATCGCTCAACATGCGAAGAAAGATAACGAGAGTCGTCAAGCGTTGCTGACCATCGACAACATGAAATTCACCTTCAGCAACCCCTACTGGACGGCTTAGCACCAAGGTTCCAGTGTAATACGTAGCGCCACCCCATCATTCATCAAATGGTCAATGTCCTTCAACAGTTCTTCAACCTGTTTTTCATCCCAGGCGTAGCTCCGCTGGTAGTCCGGGATTGTGAACAGCCTGCCATTAAAAATGTGCGGCAACGTCAGCAACTGTGCCCCAAAAACTTGCTCGTTCATAGCCACCTCCTTTATCCAGCTGCTTTTTGGTGTCTCCTGCAGGTCTCCTGCAGTACTGCTGCTGGGCTCAACTGTTTTTCTTGCCTTCGGCTTCGGTCTTGTCCGGTTCTGGTTCCATTGCCTCGTTGCCTTCGTTGCTTACAGTTGGGCAATCCATAACCGGCGCAGGTTTACCCATGAAACCTGCTACCAGTATGCCCAATTCATAGAGCAGATAAAGCGGTACCGCCAGCATGAATTGCGAGACTACATCAGGCGGGGTGAAGATCGCACCTGCCACGAATGCGCCAACGAGAACATAGCTGCGTATATCCTTCAACTTCTCTATCGAGATAATACCCATACGGACCAGCATCACGACGAATACCGGCACTTCGAAAGTCATACCAAAGGCGATGAACATGGTCAGAACAAAATCGAGATATTTGCCGATATCGGTCATTACCGCTACGCCTTGTGGTGCAAAATGGGTAATGAACTCGAATACCAGCGGCAGTGCGGCGAAATAGGCAAATGCCATGCCGCAGATGAACAGAAAGCTGCTGGCGAACACCAGCGGCAGTATCATGCGTCTTTCGTGAGCATATAACCCTGGCGCAACGAATGCCCACATCTGGTAGAGCGTGTGCGGCAACGTGATGACAACAGCCGCCATCATGGCGACTTTCATTGGCACGAAGAACGGCGTGGCGATTTCGGTGGCGATCATCTGCCCGCCTTGCGGCAACTCCTCCAGCAGGGGTTGTGCCAGCAGCGAGTACAGTTCCCGCGCGTAATAGGCACAGGGTAGGAAACCGAGCGCCAACACGCCGAATACGCGTATCAGCCTGGTGCGCAATTCCATCAGATGCGAAATGAATGTGTCTTCAGTGCTCATGTTATGAAGGGGAGGGCAATTGAGCCGACACAGTTATATTGATGCGCGCCAGCGTGAATGTGCGTTATTTGCCGACCCCATTACCGGCACTGTGTTTCAGTTTTCTGGTTGCATCATCCAGTCCCGACTCCGGCTGGAATGCCGGTTCAACTTGGGCAGCATGGGATTCCACAGAGGGTTTGATTTCTGCCACGATTTCTAGGGGTGGTACAGAAACTGTCGCAGTTGGGGTTTCTGTTATTTCCTGCAACTGATTTATTTCCTGCCGTACCGTATTGCCGAATGAATGGGTGATTTCCTGCATCGAAGTTTTCAGTTTCTTCAGTTCTTCCAGTTCCATTTCATGCCGAATATCACTCCTGACATCGTTGGCGTAACGCTGCGCGCGTCCGAATAGATATCCCAGAGTACGTGCCACCTTGGGCAGTCGTTGCGGGCCGATCACGATCAGCGCCACAACTGCAATAATCAGAATTTCTGCGAAACTGATATCAAACATTTTTTGTGCGGATTGTGGACAAAGAATAGTAACGGGTGGCGTATTCCTGCCCACTCAGTGGCTCAATCAGCCTACTTTTCATCGCAGCCATCACGGTTTTGTTTGCGTCTTGTCCTTGACTTCGCCTTCGATGGTCTGGCCGCCGGTTTGCTGCGGCGGGGATGATGTTTCTTCATCATCAGCGCCTTTCACGCCTTCCTTGAAACCTTTCACTGCGCCACCCAGATCGCTGCCGAGATTGCGCAGTTTCTTGGTGCCGAACACCAGAACAACAATCACCAGAACCACCAGCCAATGCCAAATGCTGAATGTCCCCATCATTTACTCCTTTATCTCTGGTGATGAATCATCACGGGCAAACGTTCCATGCCGCCGATAATGTGGATATGCAAGTGGTAAACCTCCTGTCCCCCTACGCGTCCGGTGTTGATAACGGTGCGAAAGCCGTCTGTGCAGCCCTGTTCTTGCGCCAATCTGGGAACCAGCAGCATCATTTTGCCTAGTAAATCATGGTGCTGGTCTTCAACTTTGGTCAATGAAGCGATGTGCAGCTTGGGTATCAGCATGAAATGTATCGGCGCCGCGGGATGGATATCATGAAATGCCAGAACCTCGGCGTCCTCGTACACCCTGTTACAGGGAATTTCCCCTCGCACGATTTTGCAGAAAAGGCAGTTTTCCATTTTTATTCTGTTTTCCGCGATGCCTTTTTGTCTACTCCTGAAACTTCTTCGCGTCGCCGCAATGTTTTCCGCGATGTTTTTTCATCTACTCCTAGAACCTCTTCATGTCGCACCATTTTCCGTGATCCTTTTTCGTCTAATGTAGTAAATTGAAAGGATTTAGGGGTATCCCAGACAACTTTTCCGCGATATGTTTTCCCGCGATATGTTTTCCGCGATGCCTTTTCGGCTACTCCTGAAACTCCTTCGCGTCGCTGCAGTTCATCCAGCACATCGTCCGGTCCCAAGCCATGGTAGGCCAGCAATATCAGACAATGGAACCACAGATCTGCCGTCTCACGCACGATATGCTGCTTGTCGCCGTCTTTTGCGGCCAGTAATGTTTCTGTTGCTTCTTCCGTGATTTTTCTGAGTATCTTGTCGTGTCCGTCGTGCAGCAGTCTCGCCACATACGAAGCGGCGGGGTCGGCGCTCTTGCGTGCTTCAATGGTTTCCGCCAGACGGCGGAGAATAGCTGAGTCTGTCATTTTTTGTAGATTTCTTCGGGATCCTTGATTACTGGCTCGACCACCGCCCACAGACCATTTTCCAGCTTGTTGAAGAAACAGTTATGCCTGCCAGTATGACAGGCGATGCCGCCAGTCTGCTCTACCAGCAACAATAATGCATCTCCGTCGCAATCCAGGCGGATTTCATTTATTTTCTGAACGTGGCCGGATTCTTCACCTTTGTGCCAAAGTTTCTTGCGGGAACGCGACCAGTACACCGCCTCGCCGGTTTCGACGGTGAGTCGCAGTGCCTCGCGGTCCATCCAAGCGACCATCAGCACCTGGTTGCTGCTGGCTTCCTGAGTCACCACCGACACCAGTCCGTCGTCGGACCAGTTTACTTTGTTGAGCCAAGTAGTGGACATAGATTCAGGATTAAGGGTTGGTGGTAAAGTTTTTCAATTTTCATTTTATCACTATAGCCTGACTTCAATGCCATGTTGCGCCATATATTCCTTGGCTTGGCGTACGCTGTATTCACCGTAGTGGAATATGCTCGCCGCCAGCACCGCTTCGGCGTGGCCCTGCAACACACCTTCCACCAGATGCTGGAGATTGCCCACGCCACCGCTGGCAATTACCGGTACGTCCACTGCGTCTGATACCGCGCGGGTAAGCGCCAGATCAAAGCCATTGCGGGTACCGTCTCTATCCATGCTGGTAAGCAGGATTTCACCTGCCCCCAGGGATTGCATTTTCTTCGCCCACTCGACCGCATCCAGACCAGTAGCCCTGCGGCCGCCGTGGGTGAACACTTCCCAGCGATTGGTATTTGTGTCTGCGCCACTCACCTGTTTGGCGTCTATTGCTACCACGATACATTGAGAGCCGTAATGGCCTGCGGCATCTGCCACCAGTTGTGGGTTCTGCACTGCCGAGGTATTGATACTCACTTTGTCCGCGCCGGCATTCAATAACCTACGTACATCCTCCACTTGGCGAACTCCTCCGCCCACAGTTAACGGAATGAACACTTGAGCGGCAACTTCCTCGATGATGCGCAGGATCAGATCGCGATTGTCAGAACTGGCGGTGATGTCGAGAAAAGTCAGTTCGTCAGCTCCCTGCTCATCGTAACGGCGCGAGATTTCAACGGGATCACCCGCGTCCCGCAGTTCGACGAAGTTGACGCCCTTGACCACGCGCCCGTTGGTTACGTCGAGACAGGGGATGATACGTTTGGCGAGACCCATAAGACTAAAGACCTTTTACCCTAATGATAAACAGAGACACGGAGGCACAGAGGAAAGTGGAAAACAGAATTTTCCTGTATTACTTTTATTCGCTTCCGCAATGAATTACTGAGAGCCTTACGGCCTCAGGTACTGGCACCGAGTTCATCTGCCAATCCCTGTGCCGCTTTGAAATCCAGCGAACCCTCGTAAATGGCGCGTCCGGTGATGGCACCCATAATGCCTTCCAGTTCGATTCCGCACAGCGCTTTGACATCGTCGAGATTGGTGATGCCGCCGCTGGCAATGACCGGGATGGTGAGCGCCCGAGCCAGTTCCACGGTGGCCTTGATATTGACACCGCTGAGCATGCCGTCGCGGCCGATGTCGGTGTAGACGATCGCTTCGACCCCATAATTTTCAAACTTCTTTGCCAGATCGATTACATCGTGACCGGTGACTTTGGACCAGCCATCGACCGCAACCTTGCCATCTTTCGCATCCAGCCCCACCATGATATGACCGGGGAAGGCATAACAGGCGTCGTGCAGGAACCCTGGTGTCTTCACCGCTGCGGTGCCGATAATGACATAAGTAATGCCATCGTCGAGATAGCGCTCGATGGTTTCAAGATCGCGGATACCGCCGCCCAGTTGAATCGGGATCCTGTCGCCGATGGCTTCGACAATGGCGCGAATGGCCGGCTCGTTCTTTGGTTTTCCGGCAAATGCGCCGTTCAGGTCCACCAGATGCAAGCGCCGTGCGCCCTGCTCCAGCCAATGCTCGGCCATGGCACCGGGGCTTTCTGAAAACACTGTGGCATTTTCCATTACCCCTTGTTTAAGACGTACGCACTGCCCGTCTTTCAGGTCTATTGCAGGAATAATCAGCATTTTGAATCGGGGCTAAAATTAGGGGTTGAGATTTTGAGCAAATTCACGCGCGAATCTGACTGGCCTTATTCGTGGAACTCGGTTCCCACTGCACAAAATTACCCAGCAGCGTCAGTCCTGCTGCATGGCTTTTTTCCGGGTGGAACTGAACAGCGAAAATATTATCCTTTGCCACTGCACAAGTAAACTGAAAAGGATAAAAACTGTAGGCCGCCACCGGTTCCGGGCTGGCGGTCTCGACATAATAACTGTGTACGAAATAAAAGCGCGCATCAGTAGTGATGCCTTTCCACAACGGGTGCTCAATGGCTTGATGCACCTGGTTCCAGCCCATGTGCGGCACCTTGAGTTTTTGCCCGTTGGCATCCATCATGGCCGCAGGTGGAAAGCGCCGCACTTTGCCGGGCAGAATACCCAAGCCTTTCACATTGCCTTCTTCGCTGGTTTCGAACAGCATTTGCAGGCCGAGGCAAATGCCGAGAAACGGTTTGCTGGCAGCAGCATCCAGCACCGCAGCGCGCAAACCGCGCGCATCCATTTCATGCATGCAGTTAGGCATCGCGCCCTGGCCGGGAAATACTACGCGCGCGGCTTGCCGCACCACGGCCGGGTCGCTGGTGACGACCACGGAGGCGGTAGGGGCAACGTGCTCCAGGGCTTTTAACACTGAGCGCAAGTTACCCATGCCATAGTCAACGATTGCAATGTCAGTCATGCTGCGAGGGAAGGTGGGGGGTGGTTACAAAGAGCCTTTAGTGGACGGGATCATGCCGGCTGCGCGCGGATCGGGCTCTATTGCCATACGTAGTGCACGGCCAAATGCCTTGAATACGGTCTCCGCCTGATGATGGGCATTGTCTCCGGACAGGTTGTCAATGTGCAATGTCACCATGGCATGGTTGACGAAACCCTGGAAAAATTCATTGGTCAGATCCACGTCAAAATCGCCGATACGGGCACGCACAAACTTAACGTTAAATTCCATGCCGGGACGCCCCGACAGATCCACCACCACCCGCGACAAAGCCTCGTCCAGCGGCACATAGGCGTGACCGTAGCGGCGCAAACCTTTCTTGTCGCCGATGGCTTGCGCGAACGCCTGACCCAGAGTGATGCCGATATCCTCCACCGTGTGATGGGCGTCGATATGCAAATCTCCCTTGGCGGAAATCTCCAGATCCAGCATGCCGTGGCGCGCCACCTGATCCAGCATGTGGTCAAGAAACGGCACACCGGTATTCAGCACGGCTTTGCCGGTTCCATCCAGATTGAGATTGACGCTGATCTGGGTTTCCAAGGTATTACGGGTGATCTGTGCCTGGCGCATGATTGGGAAAGTTTAATTAACAATTGCAGCAATAAAATCAGTTAATCGGTTGCTTGAGCGAGGCCTGCAATGCTGCCAGGAATTGTGCGTTTTCATCGGGGGTTCCCACCGTCACGCGCAGGCAATTCTTCAGCAGCGGATGTGATCCATCGAGATTCTTGATCAAAACGCCGCGTTGTTTGAGTCCTTGAAACACCTGACCGGCTTCAGTCACGCGCAACAAAATAAAATTTGCGTCGGTTGGAAAAATCTCCACCCCATCCAGCGCTCGTAAACACTTGCTTACCGCTGCCCGCTCAGTCTTGATCGCTGCGGCCTGTTGCAGCAGGATATCGGGATGCTGCAACACTTTTTCTGCGACCAACTGGGTGACAACCCCAACATTATACGGCAAACGCAGTTTTTCCAGTTGCATCAACCATTCCGGTCTGCCAATCAGCAGCCCCAGCCTTAAACCCGCCAGCCCCAGTTTGGAGAGCGTGCGCATCAACAACAGATTGGGGTATTGTGCCAGCCTGTCCATGAAACTGGCATCGGCGAAAGCGTGGTAGGCTTCATCTATCACCACTATGCCGGGAGCAGCTTCAATAATACGCGAGACAGTTGCGGCGTCAAACAGATTGCCGGTAGGGTTATTAGGGTAGGCGATGAAGATCACCGCTGGCTGGTGTTGGGTGATGGCGGCGAGCATTGCGTCCAGATCGAGCGAAAAATCGGCTTTCAGCGGCACGCCCGCATAACCCATCCCGGCGAAAGTGGCGATCATGCGGAACATCACGAACGCGGGTTCAACGCTCAGCAACACCGCCCCCGGCCTGGCTGTGGCCAGCGCGATGATCTGGATGATCTCGTCCGAGCCGTTGCCCAGCATAATGTCCATCCCGGCAGGAACTGCCAGTGCTGCCCGCAACCTGGCTTTAAGCGGGGCAGCACTCGCATCAGGGTAGCGGTTGAGCGGTGCATCTGCCGCCAGTCGCGCAATTTTATCGCGCAGTGTCTGCGGCAAAGAATAAGGGTTCTCCATCGCATCCAGCTTCACCATGCCGCTAGCAGGCGGCACATGGTAGGCAGAGAGTGAGAGAATTTCCGGGCGGATGATTTGATCGGGAGTAGCGGGCATTTTTAGATTAATTCTGCTTCTTGAAGCGGTACTCCGCCGCCATCGCGTGCGCCTGAAAACCCTCTCCCCGAGCCAGAATGGAAGCAATCGCGCCAAGTTTTGCCGCGCCTTGTGCCGACACCTGGATGAGGCTGCTACGCTTCTGGAAATCGTACACGCCCAATGGCGATGAAAAGCGTGCAGTGCGGGAAGTGGGCAGCACATGATTGGGACCCGCGCAATAATCGCCGAGGGCTTCGGAAGTGTAGCGCCCTAGGAAAATCGCACCGGCATGCCGGATTTTTTCTGCCCATTGTTCCGGCTGCTCAACGGATAGCTCCAAGTGTTCCGGCGCGATGCGGTTGGCGATGGCGCAGGCTTCATCCAGGTCACGCACCCGAATCAGCGCCCCGCGGCTTTCAAGCGAGGTGCGTATCACGGCCTTACGCGACATCGCTGGCAGTTGCCGGGCGATACTTGCCGCTACGGCGTCGATGAAAGCCGCATCAGGGGAAAGCAGGATTGCCTGTGCCATTTCATCGTGCTCGGCCTGCGAAAACAGATCCATTGCAATCCAGTCGGGATCGGTTTTGCCATCGCAAATCACCAGAATTTCCGATGGTCCCGCTATCATGTCGATACCCACCACGCCGAATACCCGGCGCTTGGCTGCCGCCACATAAGCATTGCCGGGACCGACGATCTTGTCTACTTGTGGCACAGTCGCGGTACCGTAGGCCAGCGCCGCAACAGCCTGGGCACCGCCGATGGTGAACACGCGATCCACCTCGCAAATCGCTGCTGCTGCCAATACCAGTTCATTTTTCTCGCCAGCAGGAGTCGGCACCACCATGATGAGTTCTCCCACCCCCGCTACCTTGGCAGGAATCGTATTCATCAGCACCGACGAAGGATAAGACGCTTTGCCGCCGGGCACGTACAAGCCGACACGATCCAGCGGAGTTATTTTCTGGCCAAGCAGTGTACCGTCAGGTTCGGTATAGCTCCAGGATTGCGCCAGTTGTTTTTCATGGTAAGCGCGTACCCGCCCAGCGGCCTGCTCCAGGGATCCCCGCTGCCCCGCTGGCAAATCCTGCAAGGCTTGCTGCAAGCGGCTTTTGGGCAATTCAAGCTGTGCCACCGAAGCTGCATCCAGATAATCGAAGCGGCGCGTGTATTCCAGCAGTGCCTCATCGCCACGTTTTTTAATGTCTGCGAGAATGCCGCTGACGGTCGCATCCACTGCCGCATCCTGAATGTCTTCAAAGGCCAGCAGTTTGCTCAGCGCCGCATCGAATCCGGCATCGGTGGAAGACAGTCGCTTAATCTGGAGCATAAGAGGATGGGAGGGTTTTTGGGTTTTGCGCCATTGTTGCTGATGCACTCCGGCTGTTTACTATTTTCTGACTGCCGCTGAGAATGCCTCCAGCATCGGCTGGATCGTGTTCCGTTTCAGTTTCAGTGCCGCCTGATTGATGACCAATCGGGCCGAAATCGGCATGATCTCTTCCACCGCTTTAAGATGGTTGGCCTTCAAAGTGTTGCCGCTGGAAACCAGATCCACGATCGCGTCCGCCAGCCCTACCAACGGTGCAAGTTCCATCGAGCCATAGAGTTTGATCAGGTCCACATGCATACCTTTTTCAGCGAAGTGCTCGCGCGCCGTTTGCAGATATTTGGTTGCCACCCGTAGCCGTGCTCCCTGGCGCACAGCGGATTCGTAATCGAAATCGTCGGGCACTGCCACCATCATGCGGCAGCAGGCGATATTCAAATCCAGCGGCTGATAAAGCCCAGCGCCACCGTGTTCCAACAGCACATCCTTGCCAGCGATGCCCATGTCTGCCGCGCCGTATTGCACATAAGTCGGCACATCGGCGGCACGTACGATGATCAGTCGCACATCCGCGCGATTGGTGGCGAGTATCAGCTTGCGTGAGGTTTCAGGATTGTCGAGCGCAACCACACCTGCCGCTTTCAACAGCGGCGCAGTATCGTCAAAAATACGGCCCTTGGAAAGGGCGATGGTAATGCCGGTCATGATGGGGATCCATGAAAAGTCGTATTTTACCGCAGAGAGCTGACATCTTCTAACTTACACGCCTGACTCTTGCTCCTAACCGGGTTAATTTTTCTTCAATGTGTTCATAGCCACGGTCAAGGTGGTAGATACGGTCAATGGTGGTTTCACCGCGAGCAATCAGCCCCGCCAGCACCAGGCTGGCGGAGGCGCGTAGATCAGTGGCCATGACATTAGTGCCGTCAAGACTGGCCACGCCGCGCACCACGGCGGTATTGCCTTCCACTTCAATGCTGGCACCCATGCGTTTCAATTCTTGTACATGCATGAAGCGATTCTCGAATATGGTTTCGGTGATGATGGCGGTGCCTTCAGCGACGCTGTTCAGTACCATGAATTGCGCCTGCATGTCAGTGGGAAAAGCCGGGTAGGGCGCGGTCCGCAGGCTTACGGATTTCAGTGCGTTATTCATTTTCAGACTGATCCAGTCCTGTCCCGATTGGATCGCTGCACCGGCTTCTGTCAGTTTGTCGAGTACCGCGTCGAGTATGTCGGCACGGGTATTTCTCAGGTGAATCTCGCCGCCGCTGGCAGCAGCAGCCACCAGGAAGGTGCCGGTTTCGATACGGTCAGGCATGACCCGATGGGTGGCACCATGCAGCGTCTTGACTCCTTCAATGGTGATGATATCACTGCCGGCACCGTGGATTTTTGCGCCCATCGCGATCAGGCAGTCGGCCAGATTCGTCACTTCCGGTTCGCGCGCGGCGTTTTCCAGAACCGTTGTGCCGTTGGCCAGGGTTGCTGCCATCATCAGATTCTCGGTGCCGGTGACAGTTACCAGATCCATCACGATACGCACACCATTGAGGCGTTTTGCTTTCGCATGAATATAGCCATGTTCGATTTGAATCTCCGCACCCATCGCCTGCAAGCCTTTGATATGCTGGTCTACCGGGCGCAAGCCGATGGCACAGCCGCCAGGCAGCGATACTTTAGCTTCGCCCGCGCGTGCCAGCATCGGCCCTAGCACCAGGATGGCGGCACGCATGGTCTTCACCATTTCGTAAGGTGCGACCAGATGGGAGAGATGGGCGGCGGTCAGCTCGACGCCCTGTTTACCGTCCGGCGCAATGTCCATGCCCATCTGCCTGAGCAGAGCCAGCATGGTGGTGACGTCATTGAGATGAGGCACATTCTCGATCTTGAGGGTATCGCCAGTGAGCAGGGAAGCGCACAGAATGGGTAATGCAGCATTTTTTGCACCGGAAATACATACTTCGCCGGTCAGGGGCGTGCCGCCTTGAATGATTAGTTTTTGCATGAGTTGAAAATATTGTCTGCCAACAGTTATGTCAATCCGTTTTTCCAGATTGGCGATAAGGGGGGGTGGTAATGGGTTTTTGGTTGAAATGTGCCGAGGTTCCCTTCATCATATCGCAAAGGTCGCTTCTATAAATCCAAATTTGCGAATATCTGCTTCGCCTTTTCAGCCCAGCAGCACGCTGGCACTCAAATACTTCAGGAGATCAAGTGAAAAAACAGACGATACAGACGGCCGATGCACCCCAGGCTATCGGCACTTATTCCCAAGCGATACGCGTCGGCGCAGGGGAGACGGTCTACCTTTCCGGTCAGATCGGATTGGATCCTTTTACCATGCAGATGGTGGAGGGGATCGAGGCGCAAATCCAACAGGTATTTCTGAACCTGAGGGCGGTGGCAGTGGCGAGTGGCGGTGACCTGAGTGATATCGTCAAACTGAATGTCTATCTGACCGATCTTGTCCATTTCACCAGGGTCAACGAAATCATGGCGAGCTACTTCAGTCAGCCTTATCCGGCGCGCGCAGCGGTCGGTGTGGCGGCGCTTCCGCGTGGAGCATTGGTGGAAATGGATGCGGTGGTGGTGTTGCAAGGGTGAAGGGTGAAGGGT
>CAKKRD010000037.1:16760-36955 GCA_919902515.1 Nitrosomonadaceae bacterium
AAGGGTGAAGGGTGAAGGGTAATAGCACGGACAGCCCCATCTCTCCCGTTGCCGTTAGTTTTGTCGGCAAGGCAATGCAGGAAAAGCTCGCCAGACTCGGCATCGCCAATGAATTCGATCTGGTGCTGCATTTGCCGCTGCGCTACGAAGACGAAACGCACCTTTATCCCATCGCCGACATCCCCGCAGGCGAGGTTGTGCAGGTCGAAGGCGTCATCATCCACAGCGCAGTCATGTACCGCCCGCGGCGGCAATTGGTGTGCCAAGTGGAGGATGGCAGCGGTATCCTGTTCATGCGCTTTCTTAATTTCTATGGCAGCCAGGTAAAAGCATATTCCGTCGGGACGCGAGTGCGGCTGCTGGGGGAGGTTCGCCCAGGCTTTTTCGGCGCTGAAATGGTTCACCCTAAATGCCGTGTCGTGAGCGCGGGCACGCCGCTGGCCGATGCGCTGACGCCGGTTTATCCGACCACTGCGGGACTCTCCCAGGAAGCAATACGCAAGCTGATCAGGCAGGCGCTGGCTCGCAGCGATCATGCGGGCAGCCTCGCGGAAGTCCTGCCCGTTGAGATCATAAGGCATTACCGGTTGCACGGTTTCCGCGACAGCGTGATGTTTCTGCATCAACCGCCGCCGGATGCATCGGCCATTGTGCTGCAGGAACGCACCCATCCCGCCTGGCGCCGGATCAAGTTCGATGAATTGCTGGCGCAGCAATTATCCATGCGCCTGCATTATCGACAGCGCCGCAGCCGCAGCGCACCCGCGCTGCCGAAGAAGAACAAATTAACCAACGCACTGCTGCAGTCACTTTCTTTCAAGCTGACCGGTGCGCAAAAGAAAGTATTGGCCGAAATCAGCCGGGATCTCGCCGCAGTTCATCCGATGCAGCGTCTGCTGCAGGGTGATGTGGGCAGCGGCAAGACGGTGGTTGCGGCACTGGCCGCGCTGCAGGCCATCGAGAATGGCTACCAGGCAGCCATCATGGCGCCGACTGAAATCCTTGCCGAGCAGCATTATCAGAAACTCTCCGACTGGCTTATGCCCTTGGGGGTTACGATTGCATGGCTGTCCGGCAGCCAGAAGAAAAAGCAGCGGCAAGCCGCGCTCGCCGATATCGCCGAAGGTGGAGCCATGCTTGCCATCGGCACCCATGCATTGTTCCAAGAGCAGGTGGAGTTCAGCCAATTGGGGCTTGCCATCATTGACGAGCAGCATCGCTTTGGCGTGCACCAGCGGCTCGCGTTGCGCATGAAAGGCGCTAAAACCGGGGCAGTCCCGCATCAGTTGATGATGAGCGCGACACCCATCCCGCGCACGCTGGCAATGAGCTTCTACGCCGATCTGGACGTATCGGTAATAGACGAATTGCCGCCGGGCAGAACCCAGGTGGTGACCAAACTGGTTGCGGATATTCGCCGCGACGAAGTGATCGCGCGAGTCCGCGAATCGTGCCAAGCCGGCAAACAAGCTTACTGGGTGTGTCCGCTGATTGAAGAATCCGAGGTCTTGCAGCTCAAGACTGCTCTGGAGACTTATGCAACGCTGACACTGACTTTTTCGGATTTGAAAATCGGCCTGGTGCACGGGCGGCTCCCACTGCAGGAAAAGTCGGCGGTGATGGAAGCGTTCAAGCAAGGAGAAATCCAATTACTGGTTGCGACCACGGTAATCGAGGTAGGCGTGGATGTGCCCAATGCTTCGCTGATGGTGATCGAGCACGCCGAGCGCATGGGACTGTCGCAGTTGCACCAGTTGCGGGGCCGCGTCGGACGCGGCGCAGAAGCCAGCGTGTGCATCCTGCTGTACCAGAAACCACTGTCGGCAACCGCGCGCGAACGGTTGAGAATCATTTTTGAGCATACCGACGGTTTCGAGATCGCACGCCAGGATTTGCATCTGCGCGGCCCCGGTGAATTTCTAGGCGCACGCCAGAGCGGGGTGCCCATGTTACGCTTCGCCGATCTGGAGCAGGACGCGGATTTGCTCGCCGCCGCCCGTACCGCCGCCGAGGAAATGTTGCGTGATCATCCGACATCGGCGCAGAGCCATCTGCAGCGCTGGCTGGGGGAGAAAAGCGAATACCTGCGGGTATAGCCTGGCTAAATCAGGATGATGCTACAAACCAAAAACCTGACCCTGCAATATCCCGGCAAGCTGCTGTGCCGCGATTTGAATCTCACCGTCAATCCCGGCGAGTGCTGGGCCATCCTCGGCCAGAATGGCTGTGGCAAGACCACTTTGATTCATGCGCTGGGCGGTTTGCATTCCGCCGATAGCGGGGGTGCAGCCAGCGTGATGCTAGCGGGGAAAGCGCCGCAAGCCTGGTCGCGGCGCGAACTTGCCTGCAAGCTCGGCATCATGTTGCAGGAGGAGCCCGGCGAATTCTGGGGCAATGTGCTGGAATACGTGTTGCTGGGGCGGCACCCGCATATCAGGAACCTGTTCGGCTGGGAAGCAGCTGACCAGGACATTGCGATGCAGGCCATCGACCGCATGGAATTGACCGCTCTCGCCCAGCGTCCGCTGGTTACGCTTTCCGGCGGCGAGCGCCAGCGTGCGCGCATCGCCTTGCTGCTTGCCCAGTCGCCGCAATGCTATTTGCTGGACGAACCGCTGCAACATCTCGATCTGCGTCACCAGCTTTTCGCCATGACGCTGTTCAGGGAACTGGCCCTGCAGGGCAGCGCGGTGATGATGGTGCTGCATGACATTACCTGGGCCAGTCGTTATTGCGACCATGTGCTGATGCTGTTCGATAATGGCCGCAGCCTCGCCGGCAGCACAGAAGAAATATTCAACCGCTCCAATCTGGAGACGCTCTACCAGTGCAGCCTGGAGGAGTTCGGTGTGGGCAGCGCGCGCCATTTCGTGCCGGGAATGGTGGCGGGTGTATAATTCACAACTTAATGCTCACCTCATTGCGTAATGATCCGTAAACTTCTTCATCGCGTTTTCAAGCGCAAGCCACCTGTTTCTGTTTCCGCCTCCACCGCTTCCGGCACCAGGCTGCACATTATCCCGCGCAAGCAACATGGCATTTCCCGCAATCACATCAGCCCCTGTGCGTTAAAAGTTACGTCGGACCTGCAGCAGGCAGGGTATTCCGCTTTCGTGGTGGGGGGGGCGGTACGCGACCTGCTGCTGGGGCTGGAGCCAAAGGATTACGATGTCGCCACCAATGCCACGCCCGAGGACGTGCGCGCCGTGTTTCGCCGCTCGCGCATCATCGGCCGCCGCTTCCGCTTGGTGCATGTGATGTGTGGCGCTGAAACCGTGGAAGTGTCTACTTTTCGCGGCAATTCACCCACCGACGAGGACGATGGGACGACAGCGGACAAGCATGCCGATGAGCATGGGCGTCTGCTGCGCGACAATGTATTCGGTAGCCAGGAAGAGGACGCAGTGCGGCGCGACTTCACCGTCAACGCGTTATTTTACGATCCTGCCAACGAGGAAATCTGGGACTACCTGAACGGCTACGATGACATCGAGGCGAAACGGCTGCGTATCATCGGCGATCCTTTACAGCGTTATCGTGAGGATCCGGTACGCATGTTGCGCGCGGTACGGCTGGCAGCCAAACTCGAAATGCAGATTGATGCCGCCACCGCTGCTCCCATCGGCGACCTGGCCCCGCTGTTGCGAAACGTGCCACCGTCGCGGTTGTTTGATGAGATGCTGAAATTGCTGCTGTCCGGCCACGCATTGGCCTGTGTGGTGGATTTGCGTGCACGCGGGCTGCACCACGGTTTGCTGCCGATGCTGGATGTCATACTGGAGCAGCCATTGGGCGAGCGCTTCATTACACTCGCACTCAGAAACACCGACGAGCGCGTGCGGCAGGAAAAACCGGTGTCCCCCGGCTTTCTATTTGCGGCACTGTTATGGCACGAGGTGCTGGCGCAGTGGAACAGTCGGCAGGCTGCAGGAGAGAAGCCTATGCTTGCATTGCAGCAGGCAATGGATGATGTGCTGGCGGTACAAGATAAAGAGCTGGCGATTCCGCGCCGCTACGATGCCATCATGCAGGAAATCTGGGCGATGCAGCCGCGTTTTCTGGGACGTGGGGGGCGCAGGCCGTTTCGTCTGCTGGAACACCCGCGCTTTCGCGCCGCTTATGATTTCATGCTGCTGCGCTGCGAAAGCAGCGAGATAGATGCAGAACTGGGTCAGTGGTGGGAGGCGTTCCAGCGAGCCGATGCCGGTGAACGTGAAGCCATGCTGCTCAAGGACGAACTGCCAAAGAAACGCAGAAAACGCCGCCGCCGTCCTGAAGCTGTGGCTGGCGCTGGGGCCAGTCCCGACAGCTCAGACGCGGACGCGGTGATATCTTGACATCAGGCACCAAAGCGCAATCGCTTTGCCATGCTTTCATTGCGCTGGGTAGCAACCTGGCTAACCCGGCACTGCAGGTGCGGCGGGCTTTTGCCGAACTGTCTCAGCTTCCCGTCAGCCGATTGTTGAATTGCTCCGCGATTTATCGCAGTGCGCCGGTGGGGCGGCTTGACCAGCCCGATTTCATCAACGCCGTGGCGCAGATTGAAACCAGTCTCGCGCCGCATGATCTGCTCAAGGCCCTGCTTGAGATCGAGCATCGCTGCGGGCGCGTGCGCACATCGCTCAACGCTCCACGCATTCTGGATCTGGATCTGCTGCTGTATGCTGATCTGCAATGTCACGAACCTGGTTTGACCCTGCCACATCCGCGCATGCACCAACGGGCATTCGTGTTGCAGCCGCTGCTGGAAATCGCACCGGATTGCCATATTCCCGGGCATGGTGCGGCGGCTGAATTGCTGGCCGCATGTGCCGGGCAGCGGCTCGAACGAGAGCAACCGCAGTGAAGCTGGAAAAATATCGTTACATCGTGGTTGAAGGCCCGATAGGCGTGGGCAAGACCAGTCTGGCACAGCGTCTGGCGAATCATCTGAACAGCGCGTTGTTGCTGGAGAAACCTGCCGAGAATCCGTTTCTCGAGAAGTTCTACAGCGATATTCCGCGTTACGCACTGCCGACACAATTGTTCTTCCTGTTTCAACGCGCTGCTCAGGTACAGGGCCTGGCGCAACTGGACATGTTTGCCCAGGCGACCGTGAGCGATTTTTTGCTCGACAAGGATCAACTGTTCGCCGGGCTCACGCTGAGCGATGCCGAGCACGAACTCTATCAGCAGATTTACCGTCACTTGCAACCCCAGGCTCCGCAGCCCGATCTGGTGATTTATTTGCAGGCTTCTCCCGATACCCTGGTAGAACGGGTAAAGCGGCGAGGCAGCGCTTTCGAGAAAAGCATTTCCGAGGATTATCTGTGGCGGCTGGCTGAAACCTACACACGGTTTTTTTATCAGTACGAAACTGCACCGGTGATGATCGTCAATAGCGAGAATCTCAATTTTGTTGATAAGCAGGAGGATTTTGATTTATTGTTGCAGCGGCTAGAGCAGATGCGCGGCCCACGGGAATATTTCAACCGGGGATAGGGAGCTTCTGAACAAGTTCTCCGCCGCACTCGCGTGGGCTTTGTTCAGAGAATTCTCAGGAGGTCAATGATGCGAACCACACTAAGTACGTTGCAGAGAATGCGTGACGATGGCGAGAAAATCGCCATCGTCACCTGCTATGACGCGAGTTTCGCGGCAGTGCTGGAGAATGCCGGCGTCGATATCCTGCTGGTGGGCGACTCGCTGGGCAACGTGCTGCAAGGCGAAGAGACCACGCTGCCGGTGACGCTGGACGACATGATTTATCACACCCGTTGCGTGGTGCGCGGATCGAGCAAGGCGTTCATCATGGTCGACATGCCTTTTGGCACCTCGCAGATAACACCGGAGGACACTTTCGAAAATGCCGCCGAACTCATGGCGGCAGGTGCCAACATGGTCAAGATAGAAGGCGGCTGCATCATGGCGGAAACGGTCGAGTTCCTTACCCAACGCGGTATCCCGGTATGCGCCCACATCGGCTTGACGCCGCAATCGGTACACCAGTTGGGCGGCTATAAGCTGCAGGGCGAGAGCGATCATCAGGCGAAACAATTGATGACAGATGCGGTGGCGCTGGAAAAAGCCGGTGCAGGCATGCTGTTGATGGAAGTCGTTCCGGCTGCGCTCGCTAAAAAAATCACCAAAAAACTTTCCATTCCCACCGTCGGCATCGGCGCAGGTGCGGATTGCTCGGCGCAGGTACTGGTGCTGTATGACATGCTGGGCATCTACTCGGGCAAGAAAGCCCGATTCATGAAAAATTTCATGGCCGGCGCGGGGAGCATCCAGGCGGCTGTGGAGACCTATGTCAAGGAAGTGAAAGCCGGAAAATTTCCCGGACCGGAGCATGGGTTCTGAGAGGCTGTGGAGATCATCACCGACATCCCAGCCCTGCGTGCACGCCTCCAGCGTGAATCTGCCATTGCTTTTGTCCCCACCATGGGCAACCTGCATGAAGGTCATTTGTCGCTGGTGCGGCTTGCGCAGAAAAAAGCGGATTGCGTGGTGGCCAGCATATTCGTGAACCGCCTGCAATTCGCGCCATCCGAGGATTTCGATCAATACCCGCGTACCCTGGCAGATGACTGCAAGCTGTTGCAAAACCAAGGTGTCAACGTGGTATTCGCGCCTGATGAGAAGGGTATTTATCCAGAGCCACAGGAGTTTTTGCTGGAGCCGCCACCGTTGGCGAATACGCTGGAAGGTGAATTTCGCCCCGGATTTTTTCGTGGCGTGATGACGGTGGTACTGAAACTGTTCAATATCGTGCAGCCCCAGGTGACGGTGTTCGGCAAAAAAGATTATCAGCAGTTGCAGCTCGTGCGTGCAATGGTGCGGCAATTGAATCTGCCGCTGGAAATCATCGCAGGCGAAACTGCGCGCGCGTCCGACGGGCTGGCGTTGAGTTCACGCAACCGCTATCTGGGCAGTGAGGAGCGCGCCGAAGCGGTGCGCCTGCATCGAGTCTTATCCGAGATAAAGCACGCAGTAGGGGCGGGCAACAGGAATTTTCTGCAGTTGTGCAAGAACGCACACGAGAATCTTGCCAGCCATGGGTGGGAAGTAGATTACATCGCATTGCAGCAACGCGACACCTTGGCTCCGGCAGGGGTGGACGACCCGGATCTGGTAGTGCTGGCAGCGGCTCGGTTGGGCAAAACCCGGCTGATCGATAACCTGGAGGTCTCCGCCGGAGCCTGAATCAGCTTATCGAAACGACAGTTGTACCCTCCTGCTCTATTTGGGACAGTTTGCGATGCACCGTTCTTCCACGGTTTTCTTGCCGCCGCAACTCAGGAAGCAGGCGTCCTGAACGGATTGGCAGCCGCATTCCACCTCGCATTGCTCGTAGCGCAGCCGGTCATATTCCCTCCTGCGGTCGGGCCGAATCGGCGGCGCGGGTGAATAAAAATAAGGGGCGGAATACCCCATCCCGTACCAGGGGGAGCCGCCCCATCCCCATGAGGGACCCCAACCCCAGCCGGGACCCCATCCCCAGGGATAGCCGCCCCAACCCCAGGCGGAGCGCCCCCAGCCAAAAGATTGGTAGAAGCGAGAACTATTCAGTTGCTGACGGTAGGTATTGGATTCGCTTTCATAGCGCTTGACTGCTTCATCGTAGCGCTGTTCTGCCAGGGGTTCGATACGTTGCAAGCATGCCTGGTAAGTGGACGTGCAGCTTTGCTGGCATGCCGCCAGTTGTTGCGTGCAGTTCCCCAGGCAAATGATGCCTGCGGGATCGGTCGGCGGCTCATAACGGTGAGTGATTTGATAGCGCGGCTCAAAGCTGGCACAGCCAAACAAAGCGGCGGTCAGAGCGGTCAGGATCAGGGCGCGCAGGGTTGGGAGCATGGTTATCCTCTCATCAACTGGTTTCACGATTGACCAGATTGACCATAGTAGTCTGAGGAATCAACCGGGGCCAGAGATTTCATAATCTCCGGGCAGTTATAATTTTACCGTCCCCGCACAAAATTTTCCTGTCAAACAGCATCCTGTGCGATCATCACGCGGATTCATGCAGCGTTTGAGCCGGAGCCCCCTTCAACAGCCAGAGACAGGACTTGTCATGCCAATTAAATCCCGCATTCGCACCATCCCGCATTACCCCCACCAGGGGATCATGTTTCGCGACATTACCACGCTGCTGAAAGACCCGGTCGGATTGCGTGCGACCATCCAGGAGATTGCCGGCCGCTATCGGGAATTGAAGATCGACAAGGTGGCTGGTATCGAATCACGTGGTTTTATCGTCGGCGCCCCGGTCGCTTATCAGCTTAACCTGGGCTTTATCCCGATACGCAAGAAAGGCAAGCTGCCTGCGGCAACGATCGGGCGCGATTATCAACTGGAATACGGCAGCGACCGCATCGAGATTCATGTGGATGCGATTCAGCCGGGTGACCGTGTATTGCTGGTGGACGATCTCATTGCCACCGGCGGCACGGCGGAAGCCGCCGCCGGGCTGATACAGGAGATGGGCGGAGAAGTAGTGGAGTGCTGTTTCGTGATCGATCTGCCCGATGTGGGCGGCAGGGCGCGGCTAGAGAAACAGGGGCACAAGGTATTCGCATTGTGCGAATTCAGTGGTGATTGAGCCGGCAGCTAACCGGGCGAAAAGAATCGGCCATTATTTCGCCAATGACTCAAGGCAACCGGTCAGTCGCTTGATTTCCTCTTCCGCATGGACTTGCGGTGTTATGTCGTATTGCACGCCCAGGTAATAAAGTAATTTTCCATTGGAATCAAACAGCGGGGTAAGCGCGAGGTGGTTATAAAACAATTCGCCATCTTTCCGGTAATTCCTGAGTGTGACCTCAATCGGCTGGTGGTTCTTGATTGCCTCCCGCAACCGGGGCAGGTCTTCCTGGTCGCGATCCGTGCCTTGCAGGAAACGGCAGTTTTTTCCTATGGTTTCTTCCTGGCTATAACCTGTAACGGTCTCGAATGCCTTGTTTGCATATACGAGCGGCATATCCTCCAGGTCGGGGTCGGCCAGAGTCACGCCATTGACGCAGGAATCCAGTATCTTGGTCAGGATCTGCGGGATCAATCCGGGATCTTTTTCAACTATGAAAGTGGTCATCGCTTTTCTCCAATATTAATTTGACGATTTGACAGCGTGCTAAAAACTGCATATATAACAATCACGGATCATGGTGCCGCAGGTTCGGCAATCTCGTTCTCAATCAATTGCTTGATATTTCTCACCGTTCTCTCCGTTCCATCCTGCACAGCCAGGCGGACGAGTTTCTCGAACGGCTTCATGTAGAGTTCCAGCCTGAGTAGTTCGAAAGTAAAAGTGATTCGGCTCGCCGATGTGGGGTTGGCCGGCTCCAGCACATAATCGCAGCGATAAGGATTGGAAACGCCTTCAAAGCAAATACGCCTGCCCGGTTGAAAAGCCGTGACCTTGAAAGTTGATTCCGAGCGATTGCCCTGATCGACGCGAACCTGGCGGCACAGGGTGCCAAGCTTCACCGGACCCTCGGTTAGAGATTTCAAGTCGAGAACCTCCGGTGACCAGCGTGGATAATTTTTGAAAAAATCGGTGCCGACAAAATTGAAAACGTCATCGCACGGACGCTGAATTACCGCACCGGCTTTAGCGGTAACCTGTATGTCTTTGAGCAAACCGAACATCGGGCTGTCTCCTGCTGTGGTATTTATTCAAATCAGGTAAGTATCTATTCCTGTCAGCAATAAATCGTATTGAGCCGCCACCACTTCCTTGATCACCAGCGCCGGAATGCCACTGACCACGTTACCCTCCAGCGCCAACCAGCCCACCGCATCGGCCGGGCCAAGACTGACGACATACCCCAGATCACGGTGCAAATAGGGTTCAAGGAATTTTAGCGTTCCGGAGTGCCGCAGAATGTTGCGCGCCGCCAGCTTGCCTTTGCGCACTGCAGATTGCGCCGTCATGGTATTGGAACCGAAGGAATGGTAGCTGGAGCAATCGCCCGCGGTAAAAATGTTTTGCAGCGGCTCGTGATTAGTCAGCACCTGCCCGAAGGCATTGGCGGCAAGCAAGTTGTCCGGTTTCTTGCCGAGGAACAGGAACGATAGCGCGGAAGGTAAAGCGAACTGCCGCCCACTCTCCTTTTCTTCCAGCAGGATCTTGCCACCCCCCTGTCCGCGGTAAAGTGTGTCGGGATGAAAATCGATACCCTGATCGCTCATGCGCGTCTGGGTATAGCTGGAGAAACCCTCGGGAAATTGTTTGAGCACCCGCTCCCCGCTGTCGATCAAACGCAGTTTGCTGTTGATCTTCCGCCGCCGCAGGAAATGAGCGATTTCAAACAGAAATTGAATCCCGGTAGCACCCCCGCCGATCACGGAGAGAGACTGCTCGTCTGCGTTGTTTGCATCCAGGCGGCTGCTTAATAAATCCGCCCCGCTGCTGGCCATGAAATCTTGCAGTACCACGACATTCTCAGTGGGCTCCATCTGCTTTCCAGCGACACCCGGCGCGATCAGAAGGTAGTCAAACTCCAGGGTCTGGCCATTGAGAGCAATACGTTTGTCGTTCTGCCATTGCTGCAGGGCGCTTTCCTGCGGGATCAACTCGGCGCAGACATGACGACAGCCAAAACGGCGCTCCAGAGCGGAAAAGGGTACCAGCACATCCTCTAGCGGATAGCGGAAGGTCTCATGCAGATGGGTGATCTTGACGTGCTGGGAACGGGGATCGACGATAGTGATGTCGGCCTCCGGCATATGCCGCAACAGCGTGGTCATGGCGGCGATTCCCGCGTAACCGCCCCCCACGATCACAATCTTGAGTTGTTTATTCCCAGGTACGTAAAACGGCAGGAAAGCCACAATTTCTCCTAGGATTGGCCATTGAATTCGCGGGTGGCACCCGTTATCGAGAAGCGTAGCATAACTTTCCAGCAAGAACAGCGTACTTCGGATTTGGACTCGAGACTGGTTAACCGAATGCCATGCTTTTCACGGAATCTTCTGCAGCTGCCAATTCTCCAGCGCCCATTGCCAGAAGGATGTGACACTGCTTTCAGCCAGCTCCGCCGGCGGCGTCTGGCCGAGAAAGCGCACCGCCTCGACCAACTGTGCTACCGGTCTGGATACATCAACGGCGGCCGCCTGGGTCTGTTTGCTGAGTTTCTCTCCCTGCTTGTTAGTCACCACCGGCAGGTGCATGTAGGCCGGTGTTGAGTAGCCCAGCAACTGTTGCAGGTAAATCTGACGCGGGGTCGAATCCAGCAAGTCCGCACCGCGCACCACATGGGTGACGCCTTGCGCGGCATCATCCACCACCACCGCCAATTGATAGGCGTAGATGCCGTCGGCCCGGCGCAACACGAAATCACCGGTGGCGCTCGCCAGTTGCTGCCGGATCAGGCCGCGCAGGGCATCCTTGAATTCGATCGGATCATCATGGGTCAGTACCCGCAACGCGGTAGAATTCCTGCCAGCGGGCAAGCCGCCCCGGCAGGTGCCAGGGTAAACCGGGCCGTCTATGCCGATGATGCTGGAATCGGCAATTTCCTTGCGGCTGCAGATGCAAGGGTAGAGCAGGCCCTGTTGCTCGAGTGCGGCGAGTGCGGCCTGATAAATTTCATTGCGTCGGTTTTGGTAGACCACCTCGCCATCCCATTCCATCCCCAGTACTTCGAGCGTATCCAGGATTTCCTTGGCTGCACCCGCGACCTCGCGCGGCGGGTCCAGGTTTTCGATCCTGACCAGCCATTCACCCTGGCGCGATCTGGCTTCCAGATAGCTGCCCACGGCGGCGACCAGCGAGCCGGAATGCAACGGGCCGGTGGGGGAGGGGGCGAAACGGCCGCGATAATTGGGCAGGGTAGTGTTCCGGTCAGGTGCCATAGCGCAAGAATACCAGAGCCGATGCCGGAGGAGCGCGCGGCAGTATCGAACAAAAGCCGGTCGCGCGGTGGACGCGGACGGCAACTCCGTGCACAATGGCGCAATTGAGCAATAGCGCAAATACAGCGGCAAGAAAGCCTTTGCGGCTGCAAAGTGTGCAGAGCGACTTTGCAGTATTATTCATTGATTTATAACTGTTTTCTATGGCGGGCCTCCCCGCATTGCACGGTAGTGAACCTGGTCAGGTCCGGAAGGAAGCAGCCACAGCTATTTCTTGCAAGTGCCGGGGGTTAGGCTCGCCACCCTTTTTGACAAGTAGACAAGGTCTATCCTGCAGCCAACCAACATCGTGTCACTAACCCAAGTCCTTGCGCGCAAATGGCGCCCCAAGAGCTTTTCCGAGCTGACCGGACAGGATCACGTGGTCAAGGCGCTGACCAATGCGCTGGAACGGAAACGCCTGCACCATGCCTACCTGTTCACCGGCACGCGCGGCGTCGGCAAAACCACCATCGCGCGCATCCTGGCCAAGGCGCTCAACTGCGAAACCGGCATCACCTCCACACCTTGCGGCAAATGCGCTGCCTGTACTGAAATCGACGGCGGGCGTTTCGTCGATTTGATCGAGCTGGATGCCGCTTCCAACACCCAGGTGGACAACATGCGCGAGTTACTGGAAAACGCGCTCTACGCTCCCACCTGCGCGCGCTACAAGGTTTACATCATCGACGAAGTGCACATGCTCTCCAAGTCGGCTTTCAATGCCATGCTGAAAACCCTGGAAGAGCCGCCGGAGCATGTCAAGTTCGTGCTTGCCACCACCGATCCGCAGAAAATCCCCGTCACCGTGCTGTCGCGCTGCCTGCAATTCAATCTGAAGCAGATTCCGCCGTCACTGATCGCCGCGCACCTCAAGCACGTGCTGGAACAGGAGCAGATAAGCGGCGATGCCATGGCGCTGCAATTGCTGGCGCGGGCGGCGCAAGGCAGCATGCGCGATGCGCTGAGCATGCTGGACCAGGCGATTGCTTTCGGCGAAGGCGCGGTCGCAGAAACATCGGTGCGCGCCATGCTGGGCGCCATCGATCAGGGCTATCTTTACGATCTGCTGGACGCTCTGGCGCAGAAGGACGGAGTGCAGATACTGGCGCTGGCCGATGCGATGGAGGCACGCAGCTTGTCGTTCGATGCGGCTTTGCAGGATCTGGCGGCGCTGTTGCATCGTCTTGCGCTGGCGCAGACCGTGCCGCAGGCAATCAGCGAGGATGTGCCGGAGCGTGAGCGGATTTTTGCGCTGGCGAAAATTTTTGCACCGGAAGATATTCAATTGTTTTATCAGATTGCATTGCATGGTCGCAGCGACCTGAGCCTGGCACCGGATGAATACGCCGGTTTTACCATGACGCTGATGCGCATGCTGGCTTTCATGCCGGGGGATGCAGCAGCAGGCGGCGCACGCAAAGCGGACACGGTTACCGGTACAGTTACCAGCACCAAGCAGCCGCCCGCTACAACCCGGCAGGCTCCCTCCGCCACGCCGCAACCAGCAGCAGTACCGGTTGCAGTGCCAGTCGCAGCCGCACCAGTTGCAGCGACACCAGTTGCAGCGACACCGGGCGCAACCGCAACTCCATTCGACGGCGACTGGCCGGCACTGGTGAGCCAGTTGAAATTGAGCGGTATGACGAGAATGCTGGCACAGAACTGCGAAGTAAAGAATTTCACTGCGGACGGAATCGAACTATGCGTACCGGAACCCCACCGGCATCTGCTGGAAAAGGCCTACCAGGACAAGATAAAAGCCGCACTGAATGAGTATTATGGCAAGCCGGTGCGGTTGAAATTTTCTGTGGGCAGCATCACCGGCATGACGCCCGCAGAACTGGAAAACCGTGAAAAACAGGCGAAGCAATCGCAGGCCATTGCCGCCATCGAGACCGACCCGTTCGTGCGCGAACTGGTGGAGAATTTCGACGCAAAATTGATCGCTTCCTCGATCAAACCCATTCAATAGCGGAGGTAGAAAATGATGAAAGGTGGCTTGGGCAACCTGATGAAACAGGCCCAGCAAATGCAGGAGAACATGAAAAACATGCAAGAGCAATTGGCCAAGATGGAAATCGAAGGCCAGTCTGGCGCGGGCATGGTCAAGGTGGTGATGACCTGTCGTTACGACGTGAAGCGCGTCAGCATAGACGACAGCCTGATCGGCGATGACAAGGAAATGCTGGAGGATCTGCTCGCTGCTGCGGTCAACGATGCGGTGCGGCGGGTCGAAGCCACCACCCAGGAAAAGATGGCCGGCTTCACCTCCGGCATGGGTCTGCCGCCGGGAATGAAGTTGCCATTCTGAATTCGTGAAAGGGGAAGCATGCGCGGGATCTGCCTGCATCAACTTGCCAACCATCGCATATTTCGCTTTCCCGGACTCACTGCTGTTCTCTAAGTTTCATTCAAAATGAAAACACCCACCAGTCTCGAAGACCTGATCGAGTCGTTGCGCTGCCTGCCCGGCGTCGGCCCCAAGTCGGCGCAGCGCATGGCCTATCATCTACTACAGCGCGATCATGCGGGCGCGCAACGGCTGGCTAACTCGTTGACCCAGGCGCTGGGACACATCAAGCATTGCGAGAAGTGCAATAACTTCACCGAAGAAATGGTGTGCGAACTATGTCGTTCCGAGCGGCGTGATGCGGGGCTGTTGTGTGTGGTGGAAATGCCTGCCGATCTGATGATGATGGAACAGGCGCACTGCTACAAAGGCATGTATTTCGTGCTGATGGGCAGACTCTCGCCACTCGACGGCATCGGTCCCAGGGAAATCCATCTTGACCGCTTGTTGAAACGGGCGCAGGACGGCGTGGTGCGGGAAGTGATACTGGCCACCAATTTTACCGTGGAAGGCGAAGCCACTGCGCATTACATCAGCGAACTGCTGCACACCAGGGGCGTGAGGGTCACGCGCATCGCACGCGGTTTACCGGTGGGCGGCGAACTGGAACATGTCGATAGCGGCACCCTGGCACAGGCGGTGATGGAGCGCAGGGAAGTCTGATTTCAATTCCATTTTATTGATCTGGCACAAACTGAAATTAATTCCGTTCGGCCTGAGCCTGTCGAAGGCCATGAAACTATCTGTATTTCGACAAGCTCAACACGAACGGTTCCACTCTATTCGTGCCGGATCGATAGCAGTAATATTTTGTTGGCTTCCTGTTCATACCTTGTCGTACTATTGCACTGTCTTCGGTGATCACTCGCCGCCGCTTCATTTCACTCTCAAACTACTGGAATAAAGGCAGGGTGTGAACGCCTTGCCATACTGAGAAACAGATAGATGAAAGTCAACAGACCGATCAGACCAATAAAGAAAAAAACGCCGCCATCAACCAGCGCCAGAGCTACTCCTGCGTCCGCGCCAGGCGTCACGCACAAACTGCACAAGCTGCTGGCGCAGGCAGGGCTGGGGTCGCGGCGCGAGATGGAGGAACTGATTGCCACCGGCCAAGTGACCATCAACAGCAAGGCAGCGGAGATCGGCAGCCGCGCCGGGCCGGAAGACGTGGTGCGGATAGGGAAGCGTACCATTCATCTCAAATTCGGCGAACGCCTGCCGCGAGTCATCCTGTATCACAAACCGGAAGGCGAGATAGTCAGCCGCGATGATCCGCAAGGCCGTCCGTCGGTATTCGACAAGCTGCCGCAACTGCAATCATCCAAATGGGTCGCGATCGGCCGGCTGGATTTCAATACCAGCGGGCTGCTGATTTTTACCACCGATGGCGAGTTGGCCAACCGTTTGATGCACCCGCGTTTTGAAGTCGAGCGCGAATATGCGGTGCGCATCATGGGGCGACTGACCCCGGAACAGATGACGCAATTGACCAGCGGCATTGAACTCGAAGACGGTCCGGCGAAATTCGAACTTCTGTCGGATCAGGGCGGCGAGGGTTCCAATCACTGGTACCGGGTGATATTGAAAGAAGGCAAGAACCGCGAAGTGCGCCGCATGTTTGCGGCAGCGGGGCAGATGGTCAGCCGCCTCACCCGGGTGCGCTTCGGCCCGATCAATCTGCCACCGCGCCTCAAGCGCGGAAAATCGTTGGAGCTGGACGAGACGGAAGTGAAGCGCTTGCTGGAGCTGGTTGCATAGATCGCACCTGATTCATGCAGGCTTCTTCTGCCCTGGAATCTCATCCTGCCTATAGGAGAATTCAGCATGAGTGATGCACCGCATGTGATGCCCAGGGGCGTACAGTTGCTCCACGATCCGCTGCTTAACAAGGGTACTGCCTTTACGGAAGCCGAGCGCGATGCGCTGGGTCTGCGTGGCCTGCTGCCGCCGCACGTCCTTAGCCAGGATGAGCAGGTCGTCCGCGTCCTGCAGAATTTGCGCAAGTTGTCCGATCCGCTAGAAAAGTTCGTTGCCTTGAATGCGCTGCACGACCGCAATGAGGCTTTGTTTTTTCGGGTGGTATGCGACAACATCGATGAAATTCAGCCGCTGATTTACACGCCGACGGTCGGGCTGGCCTGCGAGCGATTCGGCCATATTTTCCAGCGGCCGCGCGGCATGTTTATCGGCATCAATGATCGCGGCCGGATCGCCGCGATCTTGCGCAACTGGCCGCTCAGCGCCGGCATTATCGTCGTGACCGACGGTGAGCGCATTCTGGGCCTCGGTGATCAGGGCGCCAACGGCATGGGTATTCCGGTCGGCAAGCTATCGCTTTATACCGCCTGCGCGGGTGTGGATCCTGCAATTTGTCTGCCGGTGATGCTCGATATGGGCACCAACAACGAAATACTCCTGAACGACCCGTACTATGTGGGCCTGCGCCGCCATCGTGTGACCGGCCCGGCCTACGATGAATTAATCGAGGAATTCATCACGGCGGCGCACGAAGTGTTTCCGCACGTGATCATTCAGTTTGAGGATTTTGCCAACCACAATGCATTCCGCTTGCTGGAGAAGTATCGCAACCGGATCTGCACGTTCAACGATGACATTCAAAGCACGGCGGCCGTCGTCGTGGCCGGCGTGCTGTCGGCGTTGCGTATCAAGGGGAGCAAGCTTGCCGATGAGAGATTCCTGTTCCTCGGTGCGGGGGGAGCGGCCACGGGTATCGCCGATCTTATCGTGACCGCGCTGGTCGCGTCGGGCATGAATGAGGCGGATGCACGCAAGCACTGCTGGCTAGTCGATTCGCAGGGGCTGGTGGTGAAATCGCGCACCGGTCTTCCACCACAGAAACTGCCATATGCGCATGAGCATGCACCCGTGGCGGATTTTCTTGCAGCGGTGAAGACGCTCCAGCCCACTGGCATTATCGGCGTTGCCGCAGCCAGCGGCGCCTTTACGCCGCAAGTGCTGCGCGCCATGGCCGATTGCAACGCCCGCCCCATCATCTTCGCCTTGTCCAACCCCACTTCAAAAGCGGAATGCAGCGCCGCACAGGCTTACAGCGGAACTGACGGCCGCGTCCTGTTTGCGGGCGGCAGCCCCTTTGCGCCAGTGCAGGTGGATGGCAAAACGCTGGTGCCGCGTCAAGGCAATAACTCGTACATCTTTCCGGGTGTCGGGCTGGGCGCAATCGCCTGTGGCGCCACGCGCATCATCGACGAGATGTTCCTTGCCGCCGCTCACACGCTGGCGGCGCAAGTAACTCCAGCCGACCTTGAGCAGGGCAGCCTCTACCCACCTCTAACGTATATTCGTGAAGTGTCCGTGCAGATTGCAGTGGCGGTCGCCGAGGTTGCATATCAGCGCGGCCTTGCTTCCAAACCGCGGCCCGCGGATGTGCTCGAGCATGTGCGAGCACAAATGTACGACCCCCATTATCCAAGTTACGCGTAGCCCGCGCTCACTTGGGAATTACGCTACACTGCCCGTATCTTAATTTTCTCGGGGTACCGCTCAATTCGTGACCCTGTTAAGCTTCGGAGCCGGGATCGATGGATGAGTTGTACGACCAGACGCTGAGCAACATGGAGGCTTCTCACACCGCGTTGGTCTCGCGCGTCAATCAGCCGCACGCCGTAACATTCGGCAGCGGGTTTGTCTTTCGATATGTCGAGCGCGACATCTATCAAGCCCTTGTCCAGAAACTCGCCCGCGTCATAAGCGGCCTGCACGCGGCTCGGCTGTTGCTGGCTCATGGCTTCGTTCAAGAACAAGCAGCGCTACAGCGGATGTTGGACGAGTTCAACGAAGACATTGTGTTTCTGGCGCACGGAGTCATCTCCGGAGACATCACAGAGTTGCATCGCGAGTACCTGGCGGCGTTCTACGAGGAAGAGTTTAACAATCCTGGCAGCGCACTGGAATCGACTCAGAAGCGGCCGACGATCTCTCGCCAGAAGATTCGGGCCTATCTCGCTCGAATCGAGGCCAAAGGACTCAACCCAAGTTCCGGTGTGGAGATGATGCGCACTGTCAGCAAGACCTACTCGGGGTTCGTGCATGGTGCCTCGCCCCACATCATGGACATGTACGCTGGCGATCCGCCTCGATTTCACGTCGGCGGAATGCTCGGAACGGTTCGCGCCGACGATCACCGGGGAGATCTGTGGAATTCGTTCTACAGAAGCATCGGCTCCTTCGTCTTCGCTGCCAAAGCGTTCGGTGATGAGGCTTTGGTTCAGAGCGTTCTTGGGTACATGCGGCGTTTTGCCAAGGCGGCCGGCGAAAGCTACGCTCATCCACCAGAAGAAGCCTAACAACGGCACATCGGCGTTGCGAAGCTTTGGCCGAATCTAACGTCCATCGGAGAGTCGTTAATGAAAGAGACAGGTGAATACACACACTGTCCCTTCTGTCAGAATAAGAAGAAAGGCAAAACGATTTGGCGGTGCCCCAAGTGCAGCACCATTTTCTGCGGCGCCTGTACTGAAAACGTCGGTTATTCCATTTGCATCGCTTTCCCTGCATGTAAAGCACAGCTAAGCTGGGATTATGGAAGTAACGTTGTTGAGCTTGGCCAGATTGCATAGGGGGCCTCTGTCCGATCAAGCCGCTCGCAATCACGAGGCTCGGACGCAGCTCACGAGTTGGCAGACTGCGCACCTAACAATTAATTCATTCGAGCGGACGCGTGAAAGCTGGGTTGCGCTACGCGGCGAGCACTGCGGTCGCGCCGTTCAATTCAATCGTTAGGCTTTGGGATTTCGACATGTATAAAAATTCAGAAATATCAATGCGACAACACCTGGAGGCTCTAGGGTGGGGTGAGCGCTATCTTGACGATAGCGGAAGGTTCGCCAGACTTGGAGTGAAAAAGTGGTCATCGTGCCTTGAACCATTTAGCCGCCTTCAACGGATACTGACAAGAAAAAGGCTTCCGATTACAGAAATCATCTCTCCTGGAATGCGCGTCAAATTCTTGAGGTCCCTGAAACATGAGATCGTTGGCTCCGGCCCAATATTTTCCATCTTCGGCCTTTTTGTTCGAATTATGAGTTTCATTTCGGGTCGTGACGTGACTAATCAACCCATGTTCATGGGTCTCATTGAGGAACAACATGACTTCGACCAGTTCCCATTTGACGAGTGGCTAACCGTTGCCTCGGTACGGAGCTTCGACACACGCTACAATGCCCCAGACGGTCGGATTTGGACGGTTAATCACATTGCACTTACGAACGTGACTCAAGTTGAAATTAGCCAACAATTGACCGCTTGAGCGGTACAAAGCCTAACTACCCCTTGCAATGGGGATTGGGCTATTTACGGGTGCAGCGGATTAAAGGTGCCAAGCTCGAATTATGTTGTGTTGCCCCAGAATCAATGGCGCCCGCTCCATTGATTCTGCTCTGTATAAAAGGGCGGGGCGGATAAGCTTTGCAACATCCGCCCTAAGCCTGCTTTCACAAGCGCGTTAGCGCGTCTGCCGGTAGCGGTAAGAAGTTTCCGTTTCGAAGTCTTCCCAAACGTACTGCGGTTCAACCCATGGATCCGTAGGAAACATGAACGTTGCCACGTTCAATGCGCCGATCAAGGTGCGGCCAGCCGTATGCATGACGCCTTTGACCACTCCGACGGTCATGCCGTAAAGCACGTTTTCGCGTTGACTGGTTACGATTACGGTTTTAGGCAACTCGATAATACCGGTGGCGACATTGACGATACCGCTGACCAGTTTTTCGGCTGCGTTGACACGATAACTTTCTGCCATGGCCGCTTGCGGTGACAAGAAGAAAAGCGCGGACAGGACCAGTAGTGATTTGAGTATTTTTTTCATCGGTAGCTCCTTAAGGTAAATTGAACAAGGTTTGATTAAATTTCCCGTTCGCCCTGACCCTTCGGCCTTGCTCAGGACTAAAGGCCTTGTCGAAGGGTGCGGTATAACTGGCTAAAATAT
>CAKKRD010000038.1 GCA_919902515.1 Nitrosomonadaceae bacterium
GCGCGATTGGACTCGAACCAACGACCCCCACCATGTCAAGGTGGTGCTCTAACCAACTGAGCTACGCGCCTGGGAAGGTCGAATTTTAACTGAAACGGCACAGGGCTTCAAATTATAATGCCCGGACGCAACCGAAGCCATGCACAACCCTACAGCGCTACGCCAAATTCATGGAAAAGATCCGCTTGTCCAAACTCATGTCCGCACAAGGTCTCTGTTCCCGCAGGGAAGCAGACAGCTACATCGAACGCGGCTGGGTATTTGTGGATGGCGAGCGCATCACTGAGCTGGGCACAAAGATTTATCCTGTGCAGAAAATCAAGCTCGACAAAGCCGCGCAAGCGCAGCAGCTTGGTCGGGTGACGATACTGCTGAATAAGCCCATCGGCTACGTATCAGGACAGCCGGAGCCCGGTTATCAGCCGGCAGTCGCTCTGATCAATCAGGAATCCCGTTTTCATGGCGATCAATCACCGCAACAATTCAGCCCGATGCACTTAAAAGGCCTGGCCCCGGCAGGGAGACTGGATATCGATTCGCAAGGTTTGCTGGTACTGACACAAGATGGCCGCATCGCCAAACAGCTGATCGGCGCAGATTCCGAGGTCGAGAAGGAGTATCTGGTACGGGTACAGGGAACACTGTCGCAGCAGCAGTTGGATTTGCTGAATCATGGCCTGAGTCTGGACGGCGAGGCGCTGAAACACGCGCAGGTGAGCTGGCAGAATCAGGATCAATTGCGCTTCATTCTACGTGAAGGCAAGAAGCGCCAGATCCGCCGCATGTGCGAACTGGTCGGACTGAAAGTCACCGGCTTGAAACGCATCCGCATCGGCCAAATAAAACTGGGAGATCTGTCTGTGGGGAAATGGCGTTATTTGCGGGATAACGAGGAGTTCTAGTCAGGCTGTGTTGCAGATGGAAACTACAAAAACCTGCACATCCTGACGTAAGGTAAAATTATAAACTGGAATGAGACTGCATCCGCTGCAATATCAGCGGATGAAATACAACTCAGGGATTGCAAATGATTCTAGTAACAGGCGGCGCCGGATTCATTGGTGCAAATTTTGTGCTGGACTGGCTGGCGCAATCCGACGAAGCGATTGTTAATCTCGACGCGCTCACCTACGCGGGCAATTTGCAGAACCTCGCTTCACTGGCAGCGGATCCGCGGCACATCTTTGTCCATGGCGACATCGCTGATTCCACCCTGGTAGCCGGCCTGCTTGCGCAGTACCAGCCGCGCGCGATCATCAATTTCGCCGCTGAAAGCCATGTGGATCGTTCCATTCACGGTCCGGAAGACTTCATCCAGACCAACATCGTCGGCACCTTCCGGTTGCTGGAAGCCGTGCGCGCCCACTGGAACGGATTGAACGACGAGACAAAACAGGGTTTCCGTTTCCTTCACGTCTCGACCGACGAAGTTTATGGCTCACTGGCAAAGGACGAACCGGCTTTTAGCGAAACTCGCCGTTATGAACCCAACAGTCCTTACTCGGCAAGCAAAGCTGCCAGCGATCACCTGGTGCGGGCCTATCATCACACCTACGGCCTGCCGACACTTACCACCAACTGCTCCAACAACTATGGCCCCTACCATTTCCCGGAGAAACTCATTCCGCTGATGATCGTCAATGCGCTCGCAGGCAAACCGTTGCCGGTATACGGCGACGGCCAGCAGATCCGTGACTGGCTGTATGTCAAAGACCATTGCAGCGCCATCCGCCGCGTGCTCGCAGCCGGCCGTGTAGGCGAGGTCTACAACATCGGCGGCTGCAACGAAAAACCCAATATCGAAATCGTCCACACTGTCTGCGCGCTACTGGACGAACTCCACCCACTCCCCACTTACCACTCCCCACTTACCACTTACCGCTCCTTAATCGCTTACGTCACTGACCGCCCCGGCCATGACCGCCGCTACGCGATCGATGCCAGCAAGATCGAGCATGAACTGGGTTGGAAGCCGGCTGAAACCTTCGAAACCGGTATACGTAAAACCGTGCAGTGGTATCTGGACAACCAGAGCTGGGTCAGCAATGTGCAGTCGGGCGCTTACCGGACATGGGTCGAGAAGAATTACCAAGGGCGCAGCTGATGAAAATTCTGTTGTTCGGCAGGGGTGGCCAGGTGGGCTGGGAACTGCAGCGCAGTCTTGCGCCTCTGGGCGAACTGATCGCGCTGGACGCTGATAACCAGCAACCGTGCGGCGATTTCACCCGTCTGGACGACATTGCCCAGACCGTGCGCACAATCGCTCCGGATGTGATCGTCAATGCCGCTGCCTACACCGCCGTAGACAAGGCCGAGAGCGAACCGGAGTTGGTCCGCACCATCAATGCGCTGGCTCCGGGCGTACTCGCGCGGGAAGCGCGCAAGCTGGGTTGCTGGCTGATTCATTACTCCACCGACTACGTGTTCGACGGCAGCGGCAGCAAGCCCTGGCTGGAAACCGACCCTACCGGACCCTTAAGTGTATACGGCCGCACCAAGCTAGCAGGCGAAGAAGCCATTCGCGCTGCGGGCTGTCAGCATCTGATCTTCCGCACCAGTTGGGTTTATGCCGCACGGGGCGGCAACTTCGCCAGGACCATGCTGCGCCTGGCCCAGGAACGCGACTGTCTGACCGTCATCGACGATCAGATCGGCGCCCCCACCGGCGCCGACCTGCTGGCGGATGTCACCGCCCACGCCATCCGTACGGCTCGGCAGAGACCGGAACTGTCCGGCCTGTACCATCTGGCTGCCACAGGCGAAACCTCATGGCACGGTTATGCCCGTTTTGTGCTGGATTTGGCGCATCAAGCCGGAATCGAGCTCAAAGCCGCCACGGAAAATGTGCTCCCGGTACCGACCAGCGCATTTCCTTTGCCCGCCCGGCGGCCCCTGAACTCGCGTCTGGACGCCAGCAAACTGCAAACTACCTTCGATTTGCACCTGCCGTTGTGGCAAACTGGCGTCGCACGCATGCTTAGCGAAATTCTCGAGAAATGACCATGATCCAACGCAAAGGTATCATTCTTGCCGGCGGTTCCGGCACCCGGCTCTACCCCGTGACCAAGGCAGTCTCCAAGCAACTGCTGCCCATTTACGACAAGCCGATGATTTACTATCCCCTGAGCACCCTGATGCTGGCGGGCATACGCGATATTCTCATCATCTCCACGCCACAGGACACACCACGTTT
>CAKKRD010000039.1:0-17838 GCA_919902515.1 Nitrosomonadaceae bacterium
TGAAGAGGAGGCGGTGGAATCGGAGCACCACCGCGATAGCGGTTTAGTTCAACTACAACAAGATGGACAAGGAACACCGTGTGGCTTATGACATGGTTTCCCCCGTCAGAGACAAGTGTGTTCGTATCATCAATAAAAAGCCCTAACACGACGGTCGAGAGGGACGCGCCAAAAGCGGCGCGCCCCTCTCCGTGAACGTTGAAGGTGTAGAGAAACCCAGAACAGCCCATTTATGCAAATTTACTCATCTAGAAATCAATGAGTTGCAAACGCGGATTTCGCCGAAAACCACTTTTTCTACAGCCTCATTAGGCATCAATAGCGGAAACCGTGGCATTTCTCCCAATTCCAAGCAATGCGCGCGACGTCGGCGAGTGTATCTACTGTGGTTTCGTTGGCGCCAGCCTTGGCAAAGAGCACGCCATTCCATACGGATTGAATGGACCGTGGACATTGTTGCGGGCGAGCTGCCCTCGGTGCGCTGATATCACGCATCGTTTCGAGCGGGACACACTTCAAGGTCTTCTGCCAGCAATTCGCACAGTCTTTGCGATGCAAACTCGGCGTCCCAAACAGCGGTTGCCGAGTATTCCCTTGTTGTTGGAGTCAGATGCATCGCAGAAAACAATCCATGTCTTGCCCAGCGAGTTCCCGTTGTACCTGCCAACACCCTTGTTTCCACCACCCGGTGTCCTAACTGGGACACCACCATCCCCGAAAATCGCCACCGAACTAAGCTTCGTTCACGTCGCTGGGCCGTCGTTTGAGGAAGTCGGGCTGCGCCACGGTGTTGACTTCGTCGGCGCACGATTGACCTTCTCACCCACGGAATTCGCTCGGACCCTAGCGAAGATAGCATTCGGCGCCGCCGTCTACGCGTTGGGCATCGCACCGTTCAAAAATATGCCGATTCGTCGGGCCATCCTTGGCGAAGATCCGTGTATTGGGCACTGGGTCGGGTCGTGGACCGGCGAGCCCATGAACGAGACGAAGGGGCTCCACGCGATGCAAATTCGCGCCAGTGGGTCAGACGTTCACGTCATTCTTCGTTTGTTTGCTCAGTTCAACGCTCCGGAATATCTCGTAGTATTGGGACCTGCCGATCCAGACTTCGTCAAATCCGAGGCTTGGCCGTGGAAGTGATGCCTAACCATGGCTTGCAGTGGACGCTTGCTGGCGCGTGCCACTGAAGCCGGTCGTTATGTTTCTGCATAAATACGGGAATCATCGGTATGGCGACAAGTAAAAACCCAAGGAAAACATGAGCAATCATTTCATAGCTTTTCTGCTCAACATCCCGGCTGGTGTATTTATCGTTTTGGCCTTCCTTATCGCCATCCTTGGCGCGTTTTCTGTTCAGCGGTTCATTGCCTTCCGCACCGCCTCCGTAAAATTTCGTTCTGCTGTTCTTGGAATACTCAGCGGTCTCTACCCGATCCCTGCCAACTGGCCCAGCAGTGGCAGCGCCGTTGACCAAATTCTCCGCGTGACTTTCCCGGCTTTGCAAACTGCCGTCACTGAATTTAAAGATTCTCTCCCCCGCCGCCATCGACGAGCTTTCGATCAAGCGTGGTTCATTTGTCGTCTCGGCTCCGATGGCAGAGAAATTGATAAGCAGTGCTATCACCAATACATGGGGTTCAGTTCGCCTGATAAGGTTATTCCAGACTCTAAGGTTACTTTCCATGCCAATGTCTCCCTCTTGCTTCGGTTTGCCAAAGAAACATAACATGGCGCTTAACGCGGACGCGGCGAAGAAATCGCCGCGTCCGCGTTAGCACTCAAAAGGAAAGAACAATGCGCAAAGCAAGATTCATCCAACTCATGCTTACCGCCACAATCGGATTTCTCTTCTCGAATCCAAGCACGGCTGAAAGTTCTAAAGACTATGCGGTCATGGCGCGGGCTTCGTGGAGCGCACTTGAGTGCTCGTCATTGGCATCAAAAAGCAAAAACTTTAAAGAGCAAGAGCGATTGTTCCTGCATGGCTATGACCAAGGCCAAAAATTCATTGCCGCAGTGAAATCAGAGAAAGTAAAAAGAGAATATCTGTCAACCGAAGCACCATTAATGATGCTCCTTCTTCTACAGGGGCCTACTGCGGATTTCATGCTAGGCAGAATTTTTGAGGCAGCCCAGAAATCAGCACTGGAGGATGTCTATAAAACAGGCCAGAACTTCAATTCTGACGAGATGCAGGAATCCCTTGCTAAAAACAAGTTTTGGAAACTAAATTGTCAGTTGATCGGAAAGCACAAGTAATGTACCGCAGGCATTTGAGTGCTAACAATTCATTACACGGGATGCGCTAAAGTGCGCCCGTGAACTCAGGCGTTAAGACTAGCAAATATGGCGAAGCTACGCACGGCGATCGTTACCAAAGAACGAACGATTCACACTTACTCTGAACTGTGGCACGCATCGCATTGCGTTCTTGAATCTGGCATTCGTGAACCTCGCGGCTCATCGTGGCAGTTCTTATCTAGCGCGGTGCTAACCGCTTTCGCGTTAGAGGCGTACTTGAATCATGTCGGGCCAACGGTCATTTCCTGTTGGCCGGAACTTGAGCGGCTACCGCCATGGGCAAAGTTCGAACTCCTTTGTGAGACTCTTAAGGTTCGCTTTCCGAACGGTTCCGGGAAAAGGCCGCTGCAAACAATCGTCAAGCTGCTTGAGTTCAGAAACACCATGGCGCACGGGCGCAGCAGTGACGTCAAACCAAAGCCGGAACTGCGCGATGCCAACGAAAAGCTCGATGCGTATCTTGGTCAGAGGCCGCTCGCAGATTGGGAGCGTTTAATCCAAACGGAGAAATTCTCTCAACGGGCGCGAGAAGATGTAAAGCTCGCTCTGGAAAAACTACACTCCGCCCGACCTGAACCGAAAGAAGTGCTATTTTCGTTTGGGCTTGGGGTTCATAGTGCTACGCTGGCTCCGTCCCACATATAGGGGTCAAGCCTTGCATTACAACATTCACTTAATGCTTTCCCGTTTTTTCAATTGCATCGATCATCATTGCGGCTGCATTGAAGCCGGTCTGATCGGCAATTTCCTGCATGCAGGTAGGGCTGGTGACGTTGATTTCAGTGAGGTAGTCACCGATCACATCCAGTCCCACCAGCATCAAACCCTGGTCGCGTAATGCCGGACCCAGCGCTACGGCAATTTCACAATCGCGCCCGCTGAGCGGCTGCGCCACACCGGTGCCGCCTGCCGTCAGGTTGCCACGCGACTCGCCCGCTTTGGGAATGCGCGCCAGTGTGTAAGGCACCGGCTCACCGTCTATCAGCAGGATGCGTTTATCACCTTGGGCGATTTCTGGAATATGGCGCTGCGCCATGATCGTGCGGGTGCCGTAATGCGTCAGGGTTTCGATAATCACACTGATATTGTGGTCGGCGCTGTGGACGCGGAATACACTGGCGCCGCCCATGCCGTCGAGCGGTTTCAATACGATGTCGCGGTGTTCGGCAAGAAAATCGCGGAGCAGGTGCTCCTGCCGGGTCACCAGAGTGGGCGCAGTAAATTGCGGAAATTTCGCGATCGCGAGTTTTTCGTTATGATCGCGTATCGCCCGCGGACTGTTGATGACACGCGCACCCTGGCCCTCTGCCAATTCCAGCAGGTAGGTGCTGTAAACATACTCCATGTCGAACGGCGGGTCCTTGCGCATCAGCACTGCATCGAATTCCTGCAGCGGCGTTTCCTCCGGCTCTTCTGCCCGGTACCAGCGATGCCCGTCACCCTCCTCGCCGGTCAGTTCCAGCGCACGCGCAAATCCGACCGTCATGCCACCCTTCCACGCCAGATCCCCCTGCTGCATCGCAAACAGCCGATGGCCGCGCGCAGCCGCCTCACGCATCATGGCAAAGCTCGAATCCTTGTAGGTTTTAATCGAATCCGGCTGGTCGAGAATAAAGGCGAGTTTCATTGCTGGTCACCAGTCACGGCTTGGCCAAAGTAGATGCAACGCCTCGCTCCAGTTCCCGCGCGGCTGCCAGCAGCGCCAACCGTGCCACCACCCCGTAAGCATAAAAGCGGTTGGGGGCGCAGTCCGGGTGGGCCTCGCGGTCGGGCAACAAGCAGGTGGTTGCAAAAGCCAGTGGCACGAAATGCATGCCCGGCGCATTAAGATTCTCATCCGTGCCGCGCCCCGCGTGCACCCGGTAGAAACCGCCCACCACGTAATGGTCGATCATGTAGATTACCGGTTCCGCCACCGCTTGATTGATGCTTTCGAAGGTGTATACCCCTTCCTGCACCAGCACTTTCGTCACCGGCATGCCTTCTTTTACTACCGCCATTTTGTTGCGCTGTTTGCGGTTAAGGGCACGCACTTCGGCACCGTCTTTTAGCGTCATGATACCCATGCCATAGGTGCCCGCATCAGCCTTGACAATGACGAATGGATCCTGCTTGACGCCGTACTGTGCGTATTTTTCCCGGATTTCACGCAGGATCTCGTCTACATTCCCCGCTACGCAGTCTTCACCTTTTTTCTCGTGAAAATTGATTTCTCCGCAATAAGCGAAATAAGGGTTGATGAGCCACGGGTCGATGCCGATCAGCTTCGCAAATTCTTGTGCCACGCTGTCGTAAGCCGTGAAATGCTGTGATTTGCGCCGTGTCGCCCAACCCGCATGCAGCGGTGGAATGATCGTCTGTTCCAGATTCTGCAATATCGCCGGGACACCCGTCGAAAGATCGTTGTTGAGCAGCACGGCACACGGGTCAAAGCCCTCTACGCCCAAGCGGTTGCCCTGGCGCTGAACCGGCTCCAGCGTGAGACTGCCGCCACCGGGGAGATCGATCGTGGTCGCCACAGTGATTTCCGGCAGCAAGGTGCCGATGCGAACGTCCATTCCCGCATGCCGCATGATGGTTTGTAAAGTAGCTACGTTTTGCAGATAAAAAATATTGCGCGTGTGACTTTCCGGGATCAGCAGCACACTGCGGGCATCGGGACAGATTTTTTCCACCGCCGCCATCATCGCCTGTACGCATAGCGGCATGAAATCCGGGTTGAGGTTGTTGAAGCCGCCAGGGAACAGATTGGTATCCACCGGCGCCAGCTTGAAACCGCTGTTGCGCAAATCCACCGAGCAATAAAACGGCACAACATGCTCCTGCCACTGCCCGCGCAGCCAGTGCTCTATCACCGGCATGGCGTCAAGGATGCGCTTTTCCAGATCGAGTATCGGGCCGCTCAGGGCAGTGGTGAGATGAGGAACCAGCATGGGAGTGAGAATGGTGCGTAATGAATTTTTATATTGTAGCACCACGCCTTGCGGGAGCCAGCGAATATGCGGCAAGCGCACAAATCAAACGCTATGCGTTGACGCTGTCGCACACCACGTGCACTCGCGTGGGACTTGTTCAGAGGTTCCCAAATGGCATTCGGTTAAAATCGAATCAATTTCATCAAGGATTTAGGCTAGAATCGCACTCACAATAGGTATTACCATCCGGGACTTACTCTGCGCAGTATTTCAGCGGGGTGTTGCGATACTTGCCAAGCCCGGCAAGGCAGCTTGGTACTAAAAATCATAAAATATGAGAGTACAAATTCTTGGATGCAGCGGTGGCATTGGCGGCAGCACGCAGCGCACCACATCGCTGCTGGTTGATCACGATATCCTGATCGATGCCGGCACCGGCGCTGCCGATCTGTCGCTGCCAGCGCTGGCGCAAATCGACCATGTATTCATCACCCACTCTCACCTCGATCATATTGCCTGTCTGCCATTCATTCTCGACAGCGTTGGCGCAATGCGCAGCAACGCACTGACGATGTATGCGACCCGGGAAACCCAGGAAATCATCCGCACGCATATTTTCAACTGGTTGATCTGGCCGGATTTCAACCAGATTCCGGACGACAAGAATCCCTATTTGCGTTTCCACACCATCACACTGGGTGAACCGGTCGTGCTGGGTGGCCGCAGCATTACCGCATTGCCGGCCAACCACACGGTGCCGGCGGTTGGTTATCACCTCGACAGCGGCAAAGCCAGCCTGGTGTTTTCCGGCGACACCACCGTCTGTGATGCCTTGTGGCAAGCAATCAACCGGATCGGCAATATGCGCACACTGATCATCGAAGCTGCGTTCCCGAACTGCGAGCGCACATTAGCGCTGCAAGCCAAACATTTATGCCCGAGCTTGCTGGGCAGCGAATTGACCAAGCTTGAACACAAGCCGGAGATTTTCGTCACGCACTCCAAACCGGGGCAATCCGAGCAAATCATGCACGAACTTGAAGAGATCGCCGGGGCACATAAACTGCAGATGCTCCGCAACGATCAGGTGTTTGAATTCTGAGAGTGAGGCTCCGGGAATCCACTGGAACGGGTTCCAAAGCGGCGGCGTTCACTACTCAGACCACCTCCCCCACTTACTTCGCCGTTCAGCACCTGACCCTCATTCAGTTCGATATGGTGGGACAGTGCTGTGCAAACAGTGCTCGTCAGGTTACCCCTGCCGCATGAATCTCACCTATGCTTAACACCCTGGAACTGGTCCTGATCCTGCTTGCCACCGCTGTGCTGGCAGTCGTGGTGTTTCGTCTGCTGCGCCTGCCGCCGATACTGGGTTATCTGCTTGCGGGGATCGTTATCGGCCCGCATGCACTGGGCTGGATACCCGAAGCATCAGAAGCCAGCCATCTGGCTGAATTCGGCGTGGTGTTTCTGATGTTCAGCATCGGTCTCGAATTCAGTCTGCCCAAGCTTGTCACCATGAAGCACATCGTGTTTGGCTTTGGCGCAGCGCAAGTCGGCACCACCATGCTGACCGTCATGGCCGTGGCCTTGCTGATGGGGCTGGACTGGCGCGTGGGGCTTGCTCTGGGCGGAGCTCTGGCGATGTCTTCCACTGCCATTGTCAGCAAGATGCTGGCGGAACGGCTGGAGCTTAACTCCTCTCACGGACGACAGATTATCGGTGTGCTGCTGTTTCAGGATTTGGCGGTAGTGCCGCTTCTGATCCTGGTTCCGGCGCTGGCGCGCACAGTTGACAGCGGCGGCACCGACCTCGGTATGATACTCACTATTGCCCTGCTCAAGGCGGCAGCGGTACTTGCGCTCATTTTATTTTTTGGACAACGCCTGATGCGCCCCTGGTTTCATCTGGTAGCGCGGCAGAAATCCTCCGAGTTGTTCGTGTTGAACGTACTGCTTATCACTCTGGGGCTCGCCTGGTTCACGGATATTGCCGGCCTGTCACTGGCGCTGGGCGCATTCCTCGCGGGAATGCTGATTTCGGAAACCGAATACCGTTATCAGGTTGAGGACGATATCAAGCCGTTCCGCGATATATTGCTGGGGCTATTTTTTGTAACCATCGGCATGCTGCTGGATATCCAGGTCGTCATGCAGAATTTTTTGTGGGTAGCGCTGCTGCTGGTGGCGCTGGTGGCGCTGAAAGCGGCATTGATCGCAGGGCTGTCACGATTATTCACGGCCGATTCCGGTGTGGCGGTGCGCGCCGGTCTGAATCTGGCTCAAGCGGGAGAATTCGGCTTCGTCCTGCTGGCCCAGGCTGGTGCACTTGGGTTGGTGGATAACCCTACCATGCAACCGGTATTGGCAGCGATGGTGCTATCCATGCTGGTCGCGCCTTTTATCGTCGAGCGCAGCGAGCGCATGGCACGGCATTTCTCCGCTGCCGAATGGATGAATAGAGCTATCCAACTCACCACCATCGCTGCGCAAACCATGGACGAGCAAGGCCATGTTATTCTCTGCGGCTACGGGCGCAGCGGACAGAATCTGTCGCGCCTGCTGGAAAAGGAATCGATTCCATTCATCGCGCTGGATCTTGACCCGCAGCGCATTCATGAAGCAACGGCAGCAGGTGAAACGGTGGTGTACGGCGATGCGGCCAGGCGCGAAGTGCTGATTGCCGCCGGACTGATGCGCGCCAAGGTACTGGTGGTGAGCTACGCCGATACCGCCTCGGCGCTGAGAATCCTCAGCCACGTACGGGCGTTGCGTCCGGAGCTGCCGGTAGTGGTACGCACGCTGGACGACACGGATATCGACCTGCTGAAAGAAGCCGGTGCGGCAGAAGTAGTGGCGGAAATCATGGAAGGCAGTCTGATGCTCGCATCCCACGCGCTGATGCTATTCGGTTTGCCGCTTAACCGGGTAATGGAACGCATCCGCGAAACGCGTGAGCAACGCTACAGTCTGTTCCGAGGCTTCTTTCACGGAACTACGGACGAAGCCGACGCAACGCAAGAGCAAATGCAACCGCGGCTGCACAGCATGCTGATCACGCCCGGCTCCGCCGCAATCGGTATGACTCTGGGAGAATTGGATCTGGGTGGACTGTCGGTGGAAGTCACCGCAGTGCGCAGGCGCAACACGCGGGAATTGTTACCGGACGATCAAACCAGGCTGGAAGTTGGCGATGTGGTGGTATTACGGGGCACTCAGGAAAATCTGGCGGCGGCGGAGATCAGGCTGCTGCAAGGATAAAGAGGGCCGGGATCAAGGCAGAAATGCGCGACACGGACAATGTATGCCTTGTCTTGACCCCTGCTGCTGGAGTATAGTTCGCACTCTGCCATTTACATCCAAGCGGAAGAGCGCGCCAGTTTCTGCGGCGCCGCCGAAGGCGCAACCCCCCGGAATCGCTCAGGCATAGATCAGGCCAGTCCTGATCCTTGAAAACCGCTTGCGACAGGCATTCTGGAGAGCGCCGACATTTATTTAGTCAGGCCACCGAAGGGGCACGCGGAACCAACGTTCTGTAATCTCTCAGGTAAAAAGGACAGAGGGGTGAAGTCATGTGACGTGACTTCACCTTTTTTAATTCTGGGATAATCATCTGTGCTGAAAACAACACCGCTTAATCAAACCCACCGCGACATGGACGCCAAGATGGTCGACTTCGGCGGCTGGGATATGCCATTGCATTATGGTTCGCAACTTGACGAGCACCGCAAGGTGCGCAGCGATGCCGGTATGTTCGACGTATCGCATATGCTGGCAGTGGACATCAAGGGTGAGAGCGCGCGTGACTTCCTGCGGCAGTTGTTTGCCAACAACGTGGACAAACTGACACAGCCAGGTAAAGCACTTTATTCCTGTATGCTCAATCCTCAAGGCGGGGTGATTGACGATCTGATTATTTATTTCCTGACCGAATCGTGGTTCCGCGTGGTGGTAAATGCGGGCACTGCTGACAAGGATATGGCGTGGATGCAAGCTCGGCGCGATGAGCTTGCCCCCGGTCTGGAAATCACCCCGCGCCGTGATCTGGCCATGATTGCAGTGCAAGGACCCAATGCCCGTGCCAAGGTTTGGCAAGTCATTGCCGGTTCCCAGGCGGTGACAGAAAACCTGAAGCTGTTCCAGGCGACCACGTTTGATCAATATTTTATTGCGCGAACCGGCTACACTGGTGAGGATGGTTTCGAAATCATACTGCCTGCCACTGGCGCCGCAGATTTCTGGAATGCACTGCATGCTGCAGGTGTGGCGCCTGCAGGACTCGGTGCACGTGACACGTTGCGACTCGAAGCCGGCATGAATCTTTACGGCCAGGACATGGATGAAACCACCAACCCGCTGGAATCGGGGTTGGCCTGGACAGTTGACTTGAAAAGCGAGCGGGATTTCATCGGCAAGCAAGCGCTACTGGAAACGCCGGTGACACAGCAATTGATCGGCCTGCTGCTGCTGGATCGCGGCGTGTTGCGCAGTCACCAGAAAGTCATTGCGCGACACGATAACAAAGAAGCCGAAGGTGAAATTACCAGCGGCGGGTTTTCGCCTACACTTAACCAGTCCATTGCGCTGGCACGCCTGCCGTCACAGGTATCCGCTGGTGATGAAGTACAGGTAGTAGTGCGCGACAAGATGTTGCGAGCAAAAGTAGTGAAATATCCGTTCGTGCGGAACGGCAAGAGTTTGATCTGAATAACAGAACAATATTATTTAATCCCGGAGCGAAGATATGGATATCCCAACCAACCTGAAATATACCAAATCCCACGAATGGGTAAGACTTGAGGATGACGGCAGCGCGACGATCGGCATCACCCAACATGCCCAGGAACTGCTGGGCGACATGGTGTTTGTGGAGATCCCGCAAGTGGGACGAAAACTCAAGCAGAGAGAAGAATGCGCCGTGGTGGAATCAGTCAAGGCTGCCGCTGACGTGTATGCACCCATCTCAGGGGAAGTAACTGCTATCAACCCCGAGCTTCAATCCGCGCCGGAAAAAATCAATCAGGACGCCTATGCAGCGTGGCTGTTCAAACTAAAGCCAACCAACACCGCCGATCTGGATGGCCTGCTCGATGCCGCAGGATACCAAAAGGTACTTGAAAGCGAAGCACATTGATAAACCCGGTCGGATAAAAAATGAAGTGTGAATAACAGCCCCGTACTTCGATTTTCATTCCGCACGTTTCATATTTTCTTACTCACGATTCATGGAAACAAACCATGCCGTTCATTCCCCATACTGAAGAAGACATAAGCACGATGCTTGCAAGCATCGGTGCAAACACCATTGAGGATCTGTTCGATGAGATTCCTCCCGCCCTGAAAAGCGGCAGCCTGAAAGCGCTGCCGGGGTTGAGTGAAATGGAAATCTCCCGGCTGATGCAGGAGCGGGCCGAGGTGGATGGGCGCTATCTCAATTTCATCGGCGCCGGCGCTTACGAACACCATATCCCTGCCGCAGTGTGGCAGATCACTACCCGTGGCGAATTCTATTCCTCCTACACCCCGTATCAGGCGGAAGCAAGCCAGGGCACACTGCAATTGCTCTACGAATACCAGACCATGATGGCCTCTCTGACCGGCATGGATGTGTCCAATGCCAGCATGTATGACGGCGCTTCTGCGCTGGCTGAAGCGGCGTTGATGGCAGTGCGCTCACACAAGTCCTCACGCCGCATTCTGATGCCCACAACCGTACATCCGATCTACCGCAGGGTGGTGCGCGCCATCGTCAAAAACCAGGGTATCGAAGTCGTGGAAATTCCCTACTGCGCAGAATGTGGTCACACGCTGGCGGAAAGTCTCGCACCCTACGCAGGTCAGGATATTGCTGCGCTGGTCATCCCCCAACCCAATTTCTTTGGTGTGCTCGAACCGGTAGACGCCCTTACCGACTGGGCGCATGACAACAACGCACTGGCCATTGGCGTGGTTAATCCCATGGCACTGGCACTGCTCACCCCACCCGGTGAGTGGGGTAGCACGGGCGCAGATGTGGCGGTGGGTGAAGGTCAGCCATTGGGCATTCCGCTTTCCAGCGGCGGGCCGTATTTTGGATTCATGGCCTGCAAGCAGTCGCTGGTGCGGCAGATGCCAGGACGCATTATTGGCCGCACGACCGATCTGGATGGCAAGACCGGCTTCGTACTCACACTACAGGCACGCGAACAGCATATCCGCCGCTCCAAGGCCACCTCCAACATTTGTACCAACCAGGGGTTGATGGTCACTGCCGCCACCATTTACATGTCCTTGCTGGGACCGGAAGGACTGCGGCGGGTAGCCGCCCAGTCCCACGCCAATACCGTGGCACTGGTCGAACAACTGGAGACCCTGAAGGGGGTAAAAAGAATTTTCAGCGGCCCCTTGTTTCACGAAGCGGCAGTGACACTGCCCGCACCGGCCGGCGCTGTGCTGCAGACGCTTAAAGCCCAGGGAATATTGGCCGGACTGGACCTGGGGGAACATTACCCGGAACTCGGCAATGCGCTACTGGTATGCGCGACCGAAACCAAGATAGCGGACGACTTGAAAAAATACGTGGAACATCTGGGCCGGGTACTGGCATAACAGGATACACCGACGCACTTCGCAACATAATCTTGATCAATCTTCAATCATTCTCAACCAAGGAGAACAACATGGTCACTCTCGCAGGCACCCCCATCAAAGTCGAAGGCACTTTTCCGAAAGTCGGCACCAAGGCACCGGCATTCTCGCTGGTGAACAAGGATTTGAAAGATGTAACGCTGGCCGATTTCGCCGGCAAGAAAAAAGTCCTGAACATCGTTCCCAGTCTGGACACGCCCGTCTGCGCCATTTCCACGCGCAAGTTCAACGAGAAAGCCAGCAACATGCACAATACCGTGGTGCTGATAATTGCCGCCGACCTGCCTTTTGCGATGAGCCGCTTCTGCGACGCTGAGGGACTGGACAAGGTGGTGGTACTGTCAACCATGCGCGGCGCCGAATTCATGAAAAATTACGGTGTCGCCATCACCGATAGTCCACTGGCCGGCGTCACCGCGCGCGCAGTGGTGGTGCTGGATGAAAATGACACCGTGACCCACGCTGAACTGGTGCCGGAAATAAAAGACGAACCTAATTACGATGCGGCCTTGGCTGCGTTGAAATAAACTTTACAGAATACTAACCGCAAAGGTGCGGATCCAACCATGCTGATATTCGAACACTCACGCCCCGGGCGGCGCAACTATTCCCAATCTCCGACGACTGCTGCGGAAACCAGCAACATTCCGCAGAATCTGCTGCGCAAAACACCGCCACTGTTGCCGGAAGTCTCTGAAATGGATACGGTGCGTCATTACACGCGACTGTCGCAATTGAATTTCTCGATCGACACGCAGTTCTATCCGCTGGGCTCCTGCACCATGAAATACAACCCGCGGGCATGCAACTCGCTGGCCATGCTGCCGCAATTTCTGGCGCGGCATCCGCTGGCGCCGGAAGATACCGGGCAAGGTTTCCTGGCATGCATGTACGAATTGCAGGAAATACTAAAGGATGTAACAGGCATGGCCGGCGTGAGTCTTACGCCGATGGCTGGCGCGCAAGGTGAGTTGGTCGGCGTGGCAATGATACGTGCCTACCATGAAGCGCGGGGAGATTATGCCCGTACCGAAATCATCGTCCCCGATGCAGCCCACGGCACCAACCCGGCCACGGCGGTGATGTGCGGTTACACGGTGGTGGAAATTCCCACCGGCAAGGAAGGCGATGTCGATATGGCTGCGCTGAAAGCGGCGGTGGGGCCGAAAACCGCAGGGCTGATGCTGACCAATCCGTCCACGCTCGGTATATTCGAAAAAAATATTGCCGAAATGAGCAGGATCGTTCACGAGGCTGGCGGACTGCTCTATTATGATGGCGCAAACCTGAACGCGATACTCGGTAAGGTAAAACCGGGCGACATGGGGTTTGACGTGATTCACATCAATCTGCACAAGACTTTCTCCACCCCACATGGCGGCGGCGGGCCGGGCTCTGCTCCGGTGGGTGTTGCCGAACGCCTGTTACCGTTCATGCCGGTACCGATCGTGGCATTTGAGCAGGGAACCTATCGCTGGTTGACGGAAAAAGAGATACCGCAATCCATCGGCAGACTGTCTGCGCATATGGGCAATGCCGGCGTGCTGCTGCGGGCCTATATCTACATTCGTCTGCTGGGTGCGGAGGGCATGTACCGGGTAGCCGAGTTCGCCACGCTCAACGCCAATTACTTGATGGCGGAATTAAGCAAAGCGGGTTTTGAAATCGCCTACCCAACCCGCCGTGCCAGCCATGAATTCATTGTCACGCTGAAAGATCTCAAGGAAAAAACCGGCGTGACTGCGATGAATGTGGCCAAGCGTCTGCTGGACAAGGGTTACCATGCCCCCACTACCTATTTCCCAATGCTGGTGCCGGAATGCCTGCTGATCGAGCCGGCTGAGACCGAGTCCAAGCAAACCCTCGATGCCTTTATTTCATCCATGAAGGAAATCCTGGCTGAAGCTCACGCCCAGCCGGAAATGGTCAAAGGTGCGCCGCATACCACGCCGGTACGCAAACTGGATGACGTGAAAGCCGCACGCGAACCAGATTTGACTTGGAAACAATCATCCTGATGTAGTACGCCAGAAATGCCGCTTGTTGAAAAACTCGACTATCGCGCTGCTTCCGGCACTCTTCAAGGACTATGCTGAGCGGTACTACGCATCTCCCGGCGTAAAGCCAGGTATTTTTGACTCGTCAACTTCGTCAATCTGAGCCGGATCAAGAAACTGTCTGGCGTAATCCAGATAGATTTTCTCCCGCACAAATACGTCGAACAGATCGGCGTCAATGTGGTTGCCGAGCTTCATCTTGCCGAGAATGTTGAGAGACTCCGTCAGTGTCTTGCCTTTCTTGTAAGGACGATCCGCCGCGGTAAGTGCCTCGAATATATCGGCAATGCCCATCACCCGCGCCTGTACCGACATCTGCTCGCGCATGAGTCCACGCGGATAACCCTTGCCATCCATGCGCTCATGATGGCCGCCTGCGTATTCGGACACGTTGCGCAAATGCTTGGGCCAGGGCAGCTCTTCCAGCATCTTGATGGTCAGAACAACGTGGTCATTGATGATTTCACGCTCTTCCGCCGTCAGCGTGCCAGCCTTGATATTAAGGTTGTAGATCTCGTCTTCGCTGAGAAATGGAACCTGTTTCCCCTCGCTGTTCTGCCAGGTATATCCGCTGCCTATTTGCTTGACCCGCTCCTGCAATTCGGGCGCCATGAATTCGCCGCCCAGGTTGCACCTGCGCAGATACTCCCGATCCTCATCAATTTTGCGGATACGTTCCTGGAATTGCTGCTCCAGTTCTGCAATCGCCCGCGAATCTGATCCTGACTCCAGTCTGGCCTTAAGCAGTTCGATCTCGGCATCGCGCTTCAACACCTCAAAACGAGCGTCAATCATATCGATGCGATCAAAAATGGTTTGCAGCTTGGTGGCTTTATCCACCACGTGTACCGGCGTGGAAATTTTTCCGCAATCGTGCAACAACGCTGCTATTTTCAATTCATATCTGTCCGTCTCGCTCATTTGAAAATACTTGAGCGGCCCAACAGTGGTGCGATTGACCGCATCAGCCAGCATCAGGGACAGTGTCGGCACCCGCTCACAATGGCCGCCGGTATAGGGGGATTTATGGTCAATCGCGGTGTTGATGAGCTTGATCAGGGACTCGAACAGATTTTCCAGCTGGTTGATGAGCTGCCGGTTGGTCAGCGCAATGGCCGCCTGTGAAGCAAGCGACTCGACCATGTGCTGATCGGCAGCAGAGAAGGGGATAATCGTATTGGTCTGTTTGTCCTGGGCATTGATCAGTTGCAATACACCGATGATTTCATTCTCATGGTTTTTCATCGGTACCGTCAGGAACGACTGTGAGCGATAACCGGTTTTTTTGTCAAAATTCTTGGTGCCGGAAAAATCGAACCCCTCCGCGGTGTAGGCATCGGCAATGTTGACAGTCTTGTCGTGCAGTACAGCGTAGACCGCCACCATGAAATGGTTCGGCTTTCCGTCCTGACCGATCAGATGAATCGGGTAAAACGGAATTGGCACACCGGTGGTGCCACCCATGGCGATATGCAGGGAATCGGTGCGCATGATCTCGAATTTGAGCGATCGTTCGCCCAGTTCTTCCTGCATCAGGTAGAGGGTGCCGCCATCGGCGTTAGTGATGCTCTTGGCGGCTAACAGAATGGTCTCCAGCAGCCGGGTAGTGTCCCGTTCCTTCGACAACGCGATGCCAATGGCGTTGAGATCGTCCAGCCGTTGCAGCAAATCGTCGACAGTCAGAGTGTTCGCGTTCATCATTTCCACTTAATCGCATTCCGTCCCTGAATCTTCGTGCCACAGCCTGCTTGCCAAATCAGCCGCCGCATACACAACAAGCACGCTGGCATAGCGATTGATTCTATCCGGCCAAACCTGCTCGCGTCAATTCTTCCTGGCGTCACCGTGTCTTGATCCGCCGCGAACAGGCTGACTTCTCCCCTCCTCGATTACTTACTCGCCATCCCCCACCCAAGAACGGGGCTGAGCACGGTTGATTCAAGAAACGCGCGCGCGCCGGCTCTGTTCACCAAGTCCGCAATGACAAAAGAGGGGTAAACCCTCCTCTATTCACCCGATTAGTTTCTCCCCAGCAACCAGATAATCGGCATAGCACATATTGGGTGAGGCTGGGTGTCGTTCGCCCGGAGACAACAGCGTGAGTATGCCATCGCAGTACAGCAGCCGATTAGATTACAAATGACTCTGATGCCAACCAGAATACCGCTGCACGAACTGCAAAAATGGCTGCCGCTGGCATTCATTGCGGTACTCCTGTATCTGGTTCTTTTCGCGCAGAACTATTTCGATGCGACACGCCAGACAGCCACAGGCTGGGGCTGCCTGTTGTTGATGGCAGTGCTCTACAAACTGCGCATGTTCCAACGGCCACCCTGGCGGCTGGTGTTCATATTGCTGGCCGGCTATCTGGCAATGCGCTACATCCTGTGGCGCAGCCTGCAAAGTCTGATTTATACCGGGCCACTGGATTTTATCGGCATGGCACTGCTGTACCTTGCCGAAATGTATGGCCTGATCCTGCTTTTTCTCGGCATGTTCGTTAACTTGTGGCCGCTCACAGGCCGTCCGACAATATTGCCGAAAGATGCCACCGATCTGCCTGTCGTCGACGTTTTTATCGCCACCTACAATGAATCCGACGACATCATCCGCATCACCGCGATCGCGGCAACTCAGATGGAATATCCACAGGATCGGCTGCGCATCCACATCTGCGACGATGGCGGCACGCTCAACAAGCGCGGCCAGCCTGAGTCGATGGAGGCAGCGTGGGAACGCCACTATCGCCTACGGCAGATGGCCAAGGAGTTGAGGGTCAATTACATCACGCGCGAAACCAATGGCAACGCCAAGGCAGGTAACCTCAATCACGCCCTCAATCACACCGATGGAGAACTGGTGCTGATGCTGGATTGCGACCATGTGCCAACCACCAACATGCTGCAACGCACGGTGGGTTATTTCCTCGCCGACCCCAAGCTGTTTCTGGTGCAGACCCCGCACTTCTTCATTAACCCTACTCCGGTGGAAAAGAACCTGGTGGGGGTTGGCAATCCCAACGGCGAGAATGACATGTTCTACCGCACCATCCACCCCGCGCTGGATTTCTGGAATGCCAGCTACTTCTGCGGCTCGGCGGCGGTGTTGCGCCGCAGCTACCTGATGGAAGTGGGCGGCATTTGCGGAAAAACCATCACCGAAGACAGTGAAACCGCATTCCTGCTGCACAGCAAAGGCTACAACAGCGTTTACGTGGAACAACCCATGGTGTGCGGCCTGTCGCCGGAAAACTATGACGATTATGCGCTGCAGCGCACCCGCTGGGCACAAGGCATGCTGCAGATGTTCATCATGAACAACCCGCTTTTCGCCCCCGGGCTTAGCTGGCCGCAACGCGTGTGCTACTTCAACTCATGCTTCTTCTGGTTCTTCGGACTAGCGCGCTTCTTTTATTTTATTGCCCCAGCTCTTTTTCTCATCTTCGGGCTAAAAATCTACCATGCATCAGGGGGGCAGGTCGTTGCGTACATTCTGCCCTACGTGTTGTCCGTTCTCCTGATCATGGACTTTCTCTATGCCAAGGCGCGCCAGCCGTTCTTTTCGGAAATATACGAGAGTGTGCAGGCAATGTTCCTGATTCCTGCGGTCATCTCGGTAATCATTAACCCGCACAAGCCGTCGTTCAAGGTCACCCCCAAAGGCCAGACACAGGCCAATGCATCCCTCAATCCGCTTGCCAAGATATTTTTTGGCATCATCCTGGTGAATGTCATCGCCCTGATATTGGCAGCCATCAAATGGTTTGACGAGCCCATGATGCGCGAGGTAATCCTGGTGACGGGGGGATGGTGTCTCTACAATTTTTACCTGGCGATGGTATCGCTGGGTGCGTTCTGGGAACGCAAGCAGATACGGCATTTTCACCGCCTCAATGTGTCGGGGGAAATCAGCATATCGTTCCCGCGCCTGAATTA